>DATLWH010000109.1:0-4448 GCA_035576505.1 Thermoanaerobaculia bacterium
CGCTTACGGTGGCGACGACGACGTACTGCGCGCCGGTCATCTCGCCGAGCTTCGCGCCGGTCGACCTCTTGACCCGGCCCGAGGCCGCCAGATCCTGCTCATCGAGAACCGCTCCGAGCTTGTGACGCTCGACGAGCTTGAACTTGTTTGTTCCGGCGAGCTCGTTGGTGAGCATTCCGGCCAGATCACTGCCGACGTCGGACGACCACCAGCCGGCCGAGGTGTCGTTGCGGAATTCGGCGACGGCCAGGACGGGCTTCGCGGCGAACGCCGAAGAGACGAACAGCGTGAGTGAAGCGATTCCAAGCAAAACTTTGCGCATCGTTTTCTCCTGTGGGTTATGTGCGGCGAACTTTACCGCAATTTCGGCCGGCGGGCGTGACGCTGCTCACGGTTGCGGGGCGGCGAGTCGACGCAAAACGGGCCGCCAAACCGCGGCGGCCCGTGCACGTCAATCGATGCGGCTGGATCAATACCGGCCGCGGTCATCTTCGAGGCGGAGGCCTTCGAAGAGGCCGCTGCGCGTGAAGTCGCCCGAGATCTCGGCGTAGTCGCCGGGTCGCAGCTCTTGCAGACGCGCGTCGCGGATGATCGTCGTCACGAACGCGCCGGTGGCGTCGTCGCGAATGACCAGAGTGCCGCGGCGGTAGTCGACTGACTCGACGATCCCGCGAAGGAGACCGGAGCTATATCCCGAGCCATAGACCGGCGCGCCGATGTACGCGCCATAGCCGTCGTAGTAGTCATAGGCCTCGAGGTAACCGCGAGGATCGTAGTAGCCGCCGAAGTTGAGCGCCAGACCGATACGCAGGTGCGGGAACAGACCGATGCGCGCTTCCGGAATGAAGATGGGGAAACGGCCTCCGTCGACCCACACGCGGAAGCCGCCGCGCTCGTGCTCAAATCGGTTGATGCGGCCGCCGAAAGCCATGCTGCGGCGGCCGCGGTCGTCGAACGCCGGGCGTTCATTGCGAAAGCCGGAGCTCTGGAAGCGGTTGCTCTGGAACCGGTCGTTGCTCTGGAAGCGGTTGCCACCCTGGAACCGGTCGCTGTTCTGGAAGCGTTCGCTGTTCTGGAAGCGCTCGTTACCGCGGTTACGGTAGGTGTCCGCCTGCACGCGGCTTTCGTTGCCGCGGGAGTAGCCACGGTCGTACGACTGCGGTGCAGTGCCGCGGCGGTCATATGTCTGGTTGTACGTCCGGGACTGGTTGCTCTCGTTCCGTGAGCCTCGGTTGCTGTCGCGGTTCTGGCCGCGGTCCGAATGCTGGGAACGATCGCGCTCCGTCGCATCGTGGTGACGAGTGTCCGCGAAAGCGGACGTTCCAACGAGCGCCGCAATCGCTACCGCTCCTGCCACCTGCGCTGCTAACTTCTTTGTCCTGTTCATGTTGTCTCCTTAGAACGGTTGACTGCTGCCTACACATATCGCAAGCGGTCTGCCAGGTTCATAATCTCGGCCCATGTCCGAGAATCTTACTCCTCTGCCGCTGCCAGAATGGAAGCCAACCTGCGACACGCTCCACATGTGGACGCAGGTCGTCGGCAAGGTGCGCCTTGCGCTGGCACCCCTGGTCAACCACTGGTGGGGGACGACGCTCTACGTCAGTCCACGAGGGCTGACGACCTCGGGGATCCCCTATCGCGACCGCATTTTTGATTGCGAATTCGATTTCATCGACCATCAACTCGTGATCCGCGTCAGCGACGGCCGGCTGGGGCGTGTGCCTCTCGTCCCCCGCTCCGTGGCCGACTTCTACGCAGAGACGATGGCCCGCCTCCACGAATGCGGCATCGACGTGAAGATCTGGCCGGTCCCTGTCGAGATCGACAATCCCATTCCGTTCGCGGACGACCACGAGCACGCCTCGTATGACCGCGATGCCGTGGATCGCTTCTGGCGCATCCTGATCTTTACCGACCGGGTGCTCAACCGCTTCCGCGCTTCGTTCATCGGAAAGAGCAGCCCTGTCCACTTCTTCTGGGGCAGCTTCGATATGGCTGTGACCCGCTTCTCCGGCCGCCGCGCCCCGCAAGATCCAAAGGTTGATCCGATGACTCGCGAAGCCTATTCACACGAGGTCAGCAGTTGCGGCTGGTGGCCCGGCGGCGGCGCCTTCCCTGCCCCGGCGTTCTACGCCTACGCGGCCCCTCAGCCGGCCGGTTTCAAAGACGCGCGCGTCGAGCCGGCGGAAGCCTTCTACAGCGAGGCATTCTCCGAGTTTGTCCTCCCCTACGACGCTGTCCGCCAATCGCCCGACCCCGAGGACGCCCTCCTCCGCTTCTGCCAGTCCACCTATGTCGCCGCCGCCGAGGCGGGCGGGTGGGATCGGGCGGGTTTAGAGAGGGGGGTATGATGCTTGTATGAAGGTGCGGATTGTTCTCGAGCCGAGCGACGAAGGCGGATATACGGCCTACGTGCCGACGTTGCCTGGCTGTATCAGTGAAGGCAACTCACGCGATGAGGCATTGTCCAACATTCGCGAGGCAATTGAGTTGTACCTGGATCCTGTCGACGACGACTTGGCAGGTACCGAGGGACTCGAGACTGCCGAGCTTGTCGTTTGAACAAAGTACCGTCGCTCAATTACAACTTCGTCGTCGCGGCTCTGCAGCGCGCCGGTTGGGTCGTCGTTCGGCAGCGTGGGAGTCATATTCGGATGCACCGACAGACGCCCGACCGCCTACGAAAGATAACCGTTCCCGCACACAAGCCGATTAATTTAAGCGATCGACACTCGCCAAGTTGCTGGCTGACGCCGAACTTCCACTCGACGAGTTTCTTACGTTACTCTAAAGGTCGAGTTTCATCACTGGTCACTGCGGTCTTCCAAATCAGTGCCGCGCCGAATGACGACGAACAGGGTCGAGGTCGTAGTGCGCCTGCAGTATGTCGGCCGGGAAAGCGTTCGCGTTGGCAGGGAAGACTTCGATGTACTCGGCCCGGAGGGCGCTGCTCTGACCGAGCGGATAGATTCCGGTTTGCAGCAGCGCCAGGTAGGTAGCGACCGTGCACGGAGTCGGGTTTGTGACCGGCTCAGAACATGCCGCTCCCTGCCCCGTCGATCCGAAGTAGTTGTTGGTCTGGAACGCGGCCATCGTCCCCAAGGTCTGCGCCGCCTGGATGACGGCGGACGATGCCTGCTCACCAGGCATCAGGAAGTTGAACTGAACGACGAGACGTCCCGGCAACTTGTTGCCTGCCAGCGACAGAAGGGGTTGATTCGCGTCGGGAGGAGTGCCCTTGATGATCGATCCATCCTCGGCAATCGGCGGGAAGGCATTCTGGGGAATGATGGCCACGCCGAAGGTCTTGTCGGGAAAACTCTTCTTGAACGAGCCGGTGATCTGATCCCACGCCTGGAGCAGAAGAGACGGCCGATAGCCGGCCTGCCGCCAGATCGAGACCGCATCGCTGACGCACGCCAGGCCGGTGCTCTGGGGAGTCTCCGCCGGTAACCGCAGTTCGTCGGTCGTGCGGTTGATCCCCGTGATGCGCAAGAGCGTGACATCGCTATAGGTTCCGGCGGCTTTGAGATGTGCTGCCACCGCGGCCAGCAGTGAATCCCAGCGCGCCAGAAACGCCGGATCCCAGGGAGGGGCGACCGTCTCCGAATCGCAGACTCCGGTCGCGCCGCTATGAGGAGAGATGGTGAAATTCAAGGGAACCGCGCCAGCTCCGGCGGGCGCCGGCTGGAACAACCACGACGGAGTCTCGATCCCGGCCGTGATGGTCAGGTTGACTTTCTTTCCCGAGGTGACCGCCTGGTTCATCCACTGATCGAGAGTGGACCACTGATATTGCCCCATCGACGGCTCGAGGGCGCCCCAACCGATCACCAGCACGATTCCGTCGACCCCGAGGACGCCGAGGGATGACGTCACCATGTTGGCATAGCCCTTCGAGATCTGTGACACATCGCTGCTGTAGACATAAATGCCGCGAACGTCAGGCGAGGGGCTCTGCGCATGAAGAATCGGAGCGGCGAGGACGGTCAGCGACAGGAGTGAGACTCTGCTGAAACCGCTGCCGAAGCGAATGGCCATGTGGTCTTCCTTCAACGCGCTACGGGCGTTCGCGTTCGTCGGCGAGAAGATCGCGCGAACGATGCGGGGATGTCAAGGCGTCGATGTTGAGATCGACGGCGTGCGGTCCAGGGCGCCTCTCGGTCACCGCCTCGAGATGCCCGGTTGCACGCTGAGCCACACCGCACCGACCTAAATGATGGCCGAGATCACGAAGACGATGAACCTCGGTATCGCGGTGGCGTGGTCTCGCGGTGTCCTCCAAAAGACACCTCACCACAGAGGCGCAGAGTGCACGGAGGTCTCTGCGTCCTCAGTGGCTCTGTGGTGGTCAGTGTGCCGCCACCGCCCTGTCCAACCTTCGGTACCGCACCGTCTCTGGGAGGCAGCTCTTGTGCTCGATGTGGTGCAGGTATTCGGCGCGG
>DATLWH010000110.1:0-4761 GCA_035576505.1 Thermoanaerobaculia bacterium
AATTTCGACGAGGTGGCGCGCAAGGACGTGCGCGTCGGCGATGCCATCGTCGTGGAGAAGGGCGGCGACATCATCCCGAAAGTCGTCGACGTGCTGACCGCCAAACGCCCCGCGGGGACGAAGCCGGTGGCGCTGCCGACGCATTGCCCGGCGTGCGGCGAACCGCTGCATCGCTTCGAAGGGGAAGTGGCCATCCGCTGCATCAACCAGGGATGCCCGGCCATCGTGCGCGAGTCGCTCTTCCATTTCGGCGCGCGCAAGGCCATGGACATCGAAGGGCTGGGCTACCAGACCATCACCCAACTGCTCGAGGCCGGACTGATCAGCGACTACGCGTCGCTCTACGAACTGCCCGAGGCGGAGGTAGCCAGGCTGCCCGGGAAAGGAGAGCTGTCGGCGCGCAAGTTGATCGAGGGGATCGAGAAGTCGAAGACGGCGGAGCTGTCGCGGGTCATCTTCGCCATCGGCATCCGTATGGTCGGCGAACGCGCCGCGAAGCTGCTGGCCAATCGCTTCGGCTCCATCGATGCGCTGATGAACGCCTCGGCGGAGGAGCTGGTCGAGGTGGACGAGATCGGGCCGAAGTTGGCGGAGTCGATCACGTTCTACTTCTCGGTCCCGGCCAACCGCGAACGAATGGCGAAGATGCAGCGGCTCGGCGTGGCGCCGACCCACGTGGCCGCCGTGCGCGGCGACCGCCTGGCGGGGAAGACGCTGGTGGTGACCGGAACGCTGGCCCGTTTCTCCCGCGACGAGATCCACAAGCTGATCGAGCGCGAGGGAGGCAAGCCCTCGGGGTCGGTGTCAGCGAAGACGTCGTATCTGGTCGCCGGCGAGGCCGCCGGCTCGAAACTCGAGAAGGCCAGGTCGCTGAATGTGCCGATCCTGACAGAGGACGAGTTCCTGGCGATGATCGGCGATGGGTAGTGAGTTTCCTGGGACCGCGGGCGTCCCGCCCGCGCGTGATTCTCGGCATCCTGCTGCTTACAAGCGCGGGCGAGACGCCCGCGGTCCCAGGGGGTCCCTCGCCGCTCTCATCGCCGCCGTGGTCGCGGCGCAACTCTGGCTTGCGTATCGCTACTACGGATTCCTGACGGGAGACGACGTCGAAGTGCTGTCCGAGGCGTTCCGTCGGGCGCGGGGACTGTCGTATGTGCCATGGGACGTCCGCAACCTCTTCGTGCCGGATGCCGTCGTTGCGCCGGTGATCTGGCTGGCGCGCGGGGCGTCGACGCGGACGACGATCTTCCTTACCTCGCTGCCGTTCATCGCGTTGTCGGGGTTGACGATCTGGCTCGTGTACCGGCTGGCGTTGCGTTGGTGTAACGAGCAAGCGGCTCTAACCGCCGCCCTGCTCTTCGCCACGCACTGGATTCCGCTCGGATTCGGGAGCACGGTCTATCCGCGGACGGTGGCGGCGGCTTGCGTGGTCGCGGCGGCGTTGATCGTGGAGCGGTGGCCGTTTGTGGCAGGGGCGTTGGTGGGGGTGGCGTTCGCGGATCGGTTCAGTGAAATCGTGTTTCTGGCACCGGTGCTGATCGCTCTCCGGCACAGACAAGAGCAAACGAGCAGGAAAAATGTGGCACAGACACTCTTGTCTGTGCCCGCGGGGATGTTCCTCCTCGGCACCGCCATCTCCATCCTCCTCGCCGTCGGCCTCTACGACTGGTTGACCTGGGGCACCCCCTTCTCCAGCATCATCAAGTTCGCGCACCTCACGCTGGTCGCACCCGACTTTGCGTCGCGCGTGAAGTATCAGGCGCCGTGGTGGTACGTCGCCAACCTCGTGCGATGGTGTTCGCCGGCATTGCTTCCACTGCTCTGGTTCGGTCGTCGCAGCCGGGCCATCTGGTTCGTCGTCATCCCGCTCGTTGCCTTCTCCGCGATCAAGCACAAAGAGCTCCGCTATCTGCAGGTGATGGTCCCCTTCCTCTGCATCGCCGCGGCGATTGGGTTTGCGTCGATGCGCAACCGCCGCATCGCCATGGCGCTGGTGGCGGCGTCGATGCTGTGGGATCTGTACGGCCTCCGCTACTTCGCGCGGAAGTCGCAGCCGGCGGTGATGGCGGCGCAGTGGATGGCCTCGAATCCGGCGATCCACTCGGTGGCCGCCTCCCAGCTCTGGGCCTTCGGCGACAAGCTCTACCTCGGCGACCGGATGGCGATGTCGGACGTCGGTACACCGCCGGAACATCTCGAAGAGGTGCGCGCCAATGCCGTGGCGTTATACGAGACCGATCTCGATGTTCCCGCGCGGCTCTCTGCCCTGCGTGCGAACGGCTATGAGCCCGTGCAAACGTTCCGCGACGGCTCCGCGCGGGCGGTGGTGGTGTTCATGCGGTTGAAATCGCGGTAGCGCGGTCTCGCGGTCACGCGGTCACGCGGTCTCGCGGTGCTGCCGCTGCGAGACCTCGAAACCGCGCAACCGCGAAACCCCGTAGCCTAGAAGTCCTTCCGGTACTTCGGATCGAGTGCATCGATGAGCCCGTCGCCGAGGAAGTTGAGGCCCATGACGGCGAGCATGATGGCGATGCCGGGCCAGATGGCGAGATGGTTGGCCAGGCCGAGGTAACGGCGGCCGGAGGTGAGCATGGCGCCCCACGACGGCGTCGGCGGCTGCACTCCCAATCCCAGAAACGACAGCGCGGCCTCGGAGAGAATCGTCCCGGCCAGGCCCAGCGTGGCCATCACGATCATCGGGTTCATCACGTTCGGCAGCACGTGCCGCAGGATGACCCGCGGCGAACGGGCGCCCAGGGCCTTGGCGGCGATGACGTACTCCATCTCGCGCACTTTCAACACCTGGCCCCGCACGAGACGGGCGTAGCCGACCCAGCCGATCACGACCAGCGCCAGGACGACGTTGTTGAGGCTCGGGCCGAGCACGGCCACCATGGCGATGGCCAGGAGAATCCCGGGGAAGGCCAGGAGGATGTCGGTGATGCGCATGATCACCGTGTCCATCCATCCGCCGAAGTAACCGGCCATCGATCCGAGCGTGATGCCGATGATCGAGGCCAGGATGACCACGCTGAAGCCTACCCGCAGCGATACGCGCGCGCCCCAGATGATGCGCGAGAGAACGTCGCGCCCGAGGTCGTCGAGACCGAGCAGGTGACCATGCGAAGGCGCTTCCAAACGGCGCGCGGTGTCCTGGGCATCGGGATCGAAGGGGGAGAGGAGAGGCGCGGCAATGGCGACGATGACCAGGGCGATGGTCAGTAGGAGACCGGAGGTGAAGGCGAAGTTCTTCAGGAGGCGTTTGAAATTTGCCATAGGCGCTTATTCGCATGCGTCCAAATTAAGTCAGTAAGCCGTACATAAATAGCTTTGTCATCCTGAGCCGCCGGAGCCGCGTAATCGCGAAAGCGATTGCGCGGCGTAGGACGGTCGAAGGACCCCCCAGTTGTATCCCGGTAGGTCGGTGGAATCGTCGACATTCCGCCACCCTGTCCGGGTTTCAGGCTGGGGGTCCTTCGGCGCGCTCTGCCCCTCCGGGGCTGCCGCCGCCTCAGGATGACAGGTAACACCGTAAGCGCGTTCTCCGACACATGCACTGCTGACTGTCCGGGGCCAGATACCCGGGACCGATGTGGCACAGACACTCCTGTCTGTGCTTCCCTCATTCCAGCTTGATCCTCGGGTCGACAACGCCATACAGCAGATCGCTCGCGAAGTTCACGAGGATGTAGGTCAGTGCGATGACGAGTATCGACGCCTGCACCTGCGGGTAGTCGCGGGTCGAGATCGAGGTCAACAGCAGGCGGCCGAGGCCGGGCCAGGAGAAGATCTGTTCGGTGATGATGGCGCCGGTGAGAAGGGATCCGAACTGCAGGGCCAGCACCGTGATCACGGGGATCAGCGCGTTCTTGAGGGCATGGCGAAAGATGGCGCGGCCTCGGGTGACGCCCTTCGCCACCGCCGTGGTCACGTAGAGCTGCGTCAGCTCGTCGGCGAGCGAGATGCGGATCATGCGCGTCAGGATCGCCGAAAGGGCCAGCCCCATCGTCAGCGACGGCAGGACCAGCGATCGCAGACCGTCGTCGCGTCCCGACACCGGGAACCAGTGGCGGTCGATGGCGAAGATGATGATGAGCAGCGGTCCGAAGAGGAAACTGGGCATGGAGACGCCGATGAGGGCGAAGAAGCGCGCCACGTTATCGATCCAGGAGTTTCGATAGATGGCCGAGATCACGCCGAGCGGAAAGGCCACCAGAAGGGCCACCAGCATCGAGCCCATGGCCAGCTCGATCGTGGCCGGATAGCGCCGCCGGATCTGCTCCGAGACGCTGGTGTTGGTCTGAAACGACGTGCCGAGGTCGCCGCGAAGCACGTGCGTGACGTAGTGGACGTACTGCGTCCAGAGCGGCTGGTCGAGCCCGAGCGCCTTGCGGATGGCGATGACGTCCTCCGCCCGCGCCCCCTCGCCCGCGATCTGCACCGCCGGATCGCCCGGGATCATATGGATCAGCGAGAAGACGAGCGTCAGGATCCCGAAGGTGATCGGGATCATCTGGAGGAAGCGGCGAAGGATGTACTGCGACATGATCCGGTTGCGTAGGAGCTAGGGTTGTGCCATGAGGGAGAGTCAAAGGCAACATTTCGGTTTTGACTTACCCAAGCGCCGTCTGCTTCCCCGTAAAGTTCCACCCTCCGATCTTCATCACCGGCGCGATCGTACCCCCTACGTGGTTGTACCAGGTGGCCACGCGGCGCCGCTCGCGGGTGAGTCCTTCGATGCGGGAGAAGGCTTCGACGATC
>DATLWH010000111.1:0-2721 GCA_035576505.1 Thermoanaerobaculia bacterium
CGCGCCGCGATGCGCATCTACGTCATCCCGTCTTCGTCGATGGTGCCGACGCTCGTTCCCGGTGATCACATCGTCGTGACGCCATACCGGTTCAGCGCCAAGCCTCTCCGCGGGGATGTCATCGTTTTCCGTTCGACCCGCGGTGCCGATGAACTGCTGATCAAACGGGTCATCGGCACCCCCGGCGACCTGGTGGAGACGCGCGGCGGACAGGTGGTCGTGAGCGGTCACGCGGTGCCTGAACCGTACATCGCCGCCCAGGCCACAACCGGGTTTGTCTCGCCGCAGATCGTTCCCGCTGACTGCTACTTCGTCCTCGGCGACAACCGAGCCGACTCACTTGACAGCCGGAGCTGGGGCGTGCTGCCGCGCTCGCTGGTCGTGGGACGGGCGCGGATGGTGCTGTGGTCGAGCAATACGGGAGTCGGGGGTCGGGGGTCGGGAGTCGTAGCGGCGCGTTCTTCGACACCCGACCCCCGACTCCCGACTCCCGATCGTCCATCCCGTCTCTTCAAGCTCATCCAATAGGTATACTCACACGCGACGGAGGTGGTTATGCGAATGAGTCGTCGTGAGCGCGGTGAAACTCAGTTTGGCTGCCTGATCGGCCTCATCCTTCTGGGGCTGGCCATCTTCGTGGCATGGAAGATGATTCCTGCGAAGGTGAAGGCCGCGGAACTGCGGCAAACGGTCGTCGATGAGGCGAAGTCGGCCGGTACGCACAACGATGAGCGCATCCGAGCGGCAATCCTTGCCAAGGCGAGAGAAGAGAACCTGCCCGTCACCGACGACAGCATCACCATCGCCCGCAGCAACAGCGAAATCACCGTCACGGTCGTCTACACCATCCCCATCGTTTTCCCCGGATACACCTACAACTGGCACCTGGAGCACGAAGCAAAGAATCCGATTTTCTAGGAGAGTGGATGGCAATCAATATCAAGGTCCGTGACAACGGCCCCTACCTCGTCGAGGGCGAGTTCACGATGACCGATGCGCAGGGCAACCCCATCGAGGTGAAGAAGCCGGCGCTCTGCCGGTGCGGTGGTTCGACAATGAAGCCGTTTTGCGATGGAACTCACTCGAAGATCGGGTTCAAGGGCGCCAACGAGGCGGTGCAACAGGCCGATCCTGCCGCGCCGTCGTCCGGCGGCTCATCTTCGACCTGAAACACCACGGTCTCCCATCCCGTCCGCGCGTTCGGCATGCGGCCAACGTTGTCCTCCTCGCGTTCCTGAATGAATTCGCAGTCGTTCATGGTGCGGCGTACCGATCAAGCGCCGCGCCGGGGATGGGAGTTTGCGAAATAACGGTGCCGTCGTGAGTTACGCTGACGGCGTTCCGGTGGCGGCGTCAAATCCGCTGTGAAGCGCCAGTTTTCTTGACGGCCCCCTCATCCGAGCCGAGACGATCGTTCGTCTTCGCCGTTTCTCAGGATAGACTTCCGCCATGCCGGACAACGACATCGTCTTTGGCCCGAACGCGAAGTCATCCGATGTGACACCGTATTCCCTCGGCGTACTGCGGGATGTCATGGCCGTGGCGAAGGTCGCCACGGTCACGATCTCCAGCACACAGAGGAGTCCGGCCGACCAGGCCCGCGTGATGTTCAACAATCTCGAGACCCAGGGGGTCGCCAGGCAGCGAACGTTGTACAAAGCGCCCGGTCAGGCCGTCATCGATGTCTACGAGGCCGGAAAGGCAGCGGGCAAGACATCGGACGCGATCAAGGCTGACATGACGGCGAAGATCATTGAGCTCGGACCGATGACGGTCTCGCACCATGCGGCCGACCCCAAGCTGCTCAATGTCTTTGACGTGGCGCCGTCGTCGGTCGCGGATGTGAATGCCTTCATGGCCGCGGCGAAGGGCGACGCGCGAGTGTCGAAGTTCCTCACGCCGCCGAGCGACCCCGGGCTGCACTTCGAGATCCCCCAGCCGCAACAGCCGTAGAGGCACTCACGCGCGGTAAAGGGCGGCGCCCCAGTGCAATCCCGAGCCTAGGGCTGTGAAGCAGACCAGGTTCCCGGGTTTGATCCGACCCTCGGCAACACACTCGTGGTAGAGGATCGGGAGCGTGCCGGCCGTCGTGTTGCCATAACGCTCGATGTTGTGCGGTACGCGATCGGGTCCCAGGCTGAGCTGTTTCGCCACGCCCTCGATGATGCGCAGATTGGCCTGGTGAATCAGCAGGACGTCAATGTCCGACACTTTCACGCCCACCGACGCGCAAACCTCGCGCACTGCCTCGGGCATCTTCGAGAGTGCCTGCCTGAAAACCTCGCGGCCGTCCATGTCCGGGATGATGTCGCCGTCTTCGATCTGCTTCCGCGTGACGAACGGACGATTCCGGAAACCGACGCCGCGCACGTAGAGCGATTCGATGTCGGAGCCATCGGTGTAGAGCTTCGAGGCGATAAACCCGCGCCCGCCATCGTCCATCGCTTCGACGACCACGGCTCCCGCCCCGTCGCCGAAGAGCACCACACGGTCGCGGATACGGGTGTTTCCTTCACGCTCCTCAGCCGTGACTTCGCGATCTTCAAGGCCGATCGTCGTATCCCATCCGTTCTGCCATGGCATGAACGGCGTGTGCACGTCGCCGCCGATGAGGAGGATGCGCGCGTACTTGCCGCTGCGGATGAGTGAATCGGCCAGATCGAGACCATAGAGAAAGCCGGAGCATTGCTGGCGAATGTCGAAGGTCGGCATTGACTCGCG
>DATLWH010000112.1:0-9270 GCA_035576505.1 Thermoanaerobaculia bacterium
GTGACGTGGTCCTCCCACAGCTTGCGCATGCCGTCGTGAAAGGCCGCTTTCGAAGCGGCGTACATGTTCGGAGTGAGAATCAGGGTGACCGCGAGTAGAACGACGATCCGTGAGCTTCTGAACATCTGGTCCGTCCTTTCCTTTGGATTCATCGGAAGCTCTCGCCGCGCTCATGCCTTCATGAGCCGCGTCATCACACCGTCGACAACGCGATCGCAACGGCTGCTCCCGAATGGATAGATCGTTTCCAGCGTCACGCCGGCGCGGCGCGTGATCCCATCCCGAAGCATGGACCGCGCGCGCGAGAGGCGCGTCTTGATCACATCCTCGGACACGTCCAGGCAGCTCGCGGCCTCGGCGGTGCTCAGCCCCTCCACGTCACGAAGAACGAGGACGGTTCTGTACGTTGCCGGCAGTGCCGAGAGCTCCGTTTCGACGACCTCGCGCATCTCTCCCGCAGAGGCCTGCTGCTCAGGATCAGGAGCCGCCGCCTCGACACGTAGAAGAGCCATTTCATCCCCTCCGCTCCACGACCACGCCCCGCTCTGACGCTTTCTCAGCCGCAGCAGAGCCTCATTGACGGCGATGCGGATCAGCCACGTAGAAAAGCGGGCCTGATCGGCGAACTGCCCGAGGTGGGCATAGGCGTTGAGATACGCCTGCTGCATCACGTCCTCAACCTCGTCATCCGTTTTCAACACAGCGCGCACGGCGCGATAGACGCTCTGGTTGTATCGTCTCAGGAGAATCTCGAAGAGAGCCGTGTCGCCGCCGAGGACCCGCTGCACGACTTCCGCATCGGTCAACGGATCGCCCGCGGCCGCGGCGGTGGTCATCGAGGTGGTCATGCGGGTATTCATCCGTCGGCGCTCTCCACACCATTAGAGTGCGAAGGGCCGAAAAGGTGACAGCGTCGGAGCGATGTCACCAAATCTCCCTCCTTCACTCTAATCGTTGAGGAGGAAACACCAAATGGACTCACGACTCAACTCGACTTTCTGGGCGTTGCGCATCGCCATCGGCGCCACGGCTTTTCTGGCAGGGGTGGACAAGTTCTTCAACCTGCTCGTCAACTGGGAACAGTACGTCAGCCCGCTGCTGACGAAGATCCTTCCGCTCTCTCCCCTCACCCTGATGCACGTGGCAGGCGTGATCGAGATCATCGCCGGCCTGGCCGTGCTCTCAGGCGTCACGCGTTTCGCCCCGTACGTCGTTGCGGCCTGGCTGACCGCGATCGCCCTCAGCCTGCTCACGACCGGCCAATACTTCGACGTGGCCGTTCGCGACCTGGTGATCGCCGTCGGCGCCTACGCCCTCGGCCGTCTATCGGAAGTGCGTGAATCGGCGCCGGCGATGCGGACAAGAGCGGCGTGACCGCTTCGATCGCCCGCCCTACTCTGACTGATTCACGACTTCGCGTCTTCGGCGCGCACCTTCAACGTCGGTTGTACCTGCGAGATCCGCATCAATCACCAGAAATGGTGAATTCGTACGCTCCGCGAGGTAGGTAACCGACTCTGGAAGGCAATCAATTGGTTCCCGGAGGCAATCAATTCACTCCCGGAGGCAATCGATTCAATTCCGGAGGCTATCGATTCAATCCCGGAGGCAATCGATTCAATTCCGGAGGCTATCGATTCAATTCCGGAGGCTATCGATTCAATTCCGGAGGCAATCGATTCAATTCCGGAGGCAATCAATTCAATTCCGGAGGCTATCGATTCAATCCCGGAGGCAATCGATTCAATACCAGGAGGCATTTACAACAACTCAGGTACGAATTCGGGCTCTGAGCGCCGCGCGGTGCCGTCCTGCCGCGGTCGACGCAAGTCAATGAAGCTGCGCGGGTTACGGCCGCGTTCGAGAAGACTGGCGGAAATCGAAGGCGTGACCCCTCGGCTCACTTCTCAGACCGCGGCCGCTTTGACGCAATGGATCGGCGGAAGTGAGTCGAACAGGCAACTCCACTCTTCGCCGCCTTCACGGCCGATCCAGAGCTGGCCCGTGGTGGTCCCGAGATAGAGCGCGGGCGACTTCAGCTCGTCGATGTCCATGGCGTCGCGCTGCACGGTGAAGAAGCTCTCCTTCTTGGGGAATCCGCGGGCCAGCCGCTTCCACGAGCCGCCGCCATCCTCGCTGCGCCAGACCGCGGGCGCTCCGCCCGGACCGGTGCGCGTGGGCGGCTCGAGCGGCATCACATAGACCGTGTCGGCGTCGTGCGGATGCACGACGATCGGAAAGCCGAAGTCGGACGGCAGCCCTTTGGCGATCGAGTACCACGTGTGTCCGTAGTCGTCGCTGCGCAGCACGCCGATGTCCGGACGCGGGCCGCCCGGCCCTTCCCACTGACCCCAGCCGCCGTGGTTCTGCATGTACAGCCGGCCCGGTGCGTCGTCGTGACGGGCGATCTTGTGCACGCACTGGCCGAACTCGGGGTACGGATCGGGCTGGAACCCGGCGCCGATGCCGTTGTTGGAAGCGGTGAACGTGATACCGCCATCCTCGCTCAGGTAATGACCGCCGGTGGAGATGCCGAGGTGGATGCGCTTGCCGTCGCGAAGGATGGTGTGCAGGCAGAGACCACCCGCTCCGGGATGCCACTTCCGCGCGTGCTCGTGGTTGCTGATGCCCGGCACCATCTCCCAACTGTCGCCGCCATCGCCGCTTCGGAAAAGCGCCGCCGGCTCGACACCGCACAGAAGCTCCTTCTTCCCGTCGCCGCGAGCGAGCGACCAGATGTTTGCCAGCGCCCGGCCGTCGTCCTTCGGGAAGGCCGGAGCGGATTTGGTCTCGTTGAACGTCTTCCCGAGATCGGTGGAGACGAGGACCTTCATCCCGAAGAAGGGGTTGCAGCTCGAGGCATAGATGCGCGTCTTGCCGCGGAGATCGATCAGTGCCGAGTAGACAGCGACCCCGGGTCCGAACGGTCCGCGCAGCTCGAATTTGCGCCGGCTCTTCGACGATTCCGCGACGAAGAGGCCCTTGCGGGTTCCGATGGTGAGGATCACGCGCTCGAACATGTCAACCTCCTGAGACCGCGGGCAGAATGGTGATCACATCTCCTGCGAGGAGAGCGGTATCGAGTCCATCCCCGTCGCGCGTATTGAATGCGTTCACGAAGATGTTCACGTGCCGGCGCACCGCGCCGGTCTCATCGCAGACGCAGCCGTAGAGCGACGGATAGCGCCGTTCCAGCTCCTCGAAGGCATCGCGCACGCTCGCGGCGGTCATGGTCAGCTCCGAGGCCCCATCACAGCGGTCGCGAAGCAGTCCAGGCACGAAAATGGTGACAGCCGCGGCCTGGGCACTTGCGGAGGAGGGTGTCGCGTTCTGCATGATCATCGGTGCGGCGGCGCCAAGGTAACGTTTCCGGAGCGGCCGAGTCAACGAGCTGAGCGCGGACCGTGAGTATCGTGGGAAGGTGGACGAGATACGGCAGGGTTACGTTGATTTTCCAGATACGACCCCAACTTCCCTCGCAAGTTTCAGTCTCGGAGTGAGTTACACCTCAGGACTTCACTGATCGGAACGCAAGTCACTGAATCTGCGCTAGTTCTGTTTGCTATTGAGGAGTGCAGCGGAAACAAAGGCGTGACCAGGCGGGCACCGTGCGCCAGGCGGCGGGCACCGCGCGTCACAGCGGCGGGTACCGTGCGCCAGGACGGCCGACACCGTGCGTCAGAGTGGCGGGCACCGTACATCGGAGCGCGAATACCGTGCGTAAAGGCGGCGGGTACTGAGCGTAAGGGTGCGGACACCTTCGTAGTTGGGGTCGCATCTGGAAAATCAACTTAACGGAGCACGGTTTGGAACGGCCTCCACTCTAAGTTGATCTAGCTATCCCAGCGAGATCCGAGCAACGTTAAGTTGATTTTCCAGATACGACCCTGAACTTCCCCCGACTGGGCGGCATCGAAGACGAGACTGGACGCGAGGGAGCTGTACGCGACAGACCGTGAGTATCGCGGGAAAGTGGGCGAGATCCAAGCAGCGTTAAGTTGATTTTCAAGATACGACGCCCAGCGTCCTCGCCCGCTGGACCGCCTCAGCTGGGCGGTGCGGTGCGGACGTGGGGCCGTTGGATGAGCAGCGTGGGAAGGGCGAGCACGACGCCGCAGACTGCTGCAACGACACACCACGTGGCGAAGTCCCTGAGCGCTCCAGCACGGCTAAAGTCAGGCGCAACATCCACGTAACCTGGTGGAGCGGCAACCAAACCGGTACGAGCGAAACGTAAAGGCGGGCGGGTGGGAAGGTGCTCTCCTTATAAGGAAGGGAGTCTGTGAGGATGTGCACGAGGTTTGCGGACTGAAGGCAAGCGATAAACGCCGCGGCTAGGATCGCGATCGATGCTTGCACACGCTTGTTCACGAGCCCATCTTACTCAAGCTTGCGAGCGCGGACCCGCACGCGACATCCTGCCGCTCGGTAACTTGGGGTCGTATCTGGAAAATCAACTTAACGGACAAGGCGATCGCTCGCTCCTCGGAAGGATGTGGTACCCTTCGCATCCCACACGGAACCGAGCTCCTCGCATTGAGCTCTTTCCTAGCGTTCCGTGTCCCGTCAGCTTCGTCTTGAATTTCCCGGTGCCGTCTGGCATGTCACGAGCCGCGGCAACGAGCGTCGCGACATTTTCCGGGATGATGCCGACCGCCGCTGCTTCGTGAATCTGCTGGCCCGGGTCATCATCGATCGGCGGTGGATTCTGCATGCCTGGGTGCTCATGTCGAACCACTACCACCTTCTCCTCGAGACGCCCGAGGTGGGCCTCTCGCGAGGCGTGAAGTGGCTTAACCAGACATACGCCGAGACATTCAACGAACGTCACCATAGAGCCGGTCATCTGTTTCAGGGCCGGTTCAAAGGCATTCTTGTCGAGCGGGAGGGGCATCTGCTCGAATTGATCCGCTACATCGTGTTGAACCCGGTGCGCTCTCATGCCGTGACCTTCGCGGGCGACCACGAATGGAGCAACTATCGCGCGACCGCCGGCTTGCAACCAGCGCCGCCCTGGCTCGAAATCGACTGGACGCTCGACCAGTTCGGCGCGGATCGCGCGAGCGCGCACGAGGCATACCGGCGATACGTGGCAGACGCGCGGGGAGCGTCATACAACCCATGGGAGCGCCTTGTTGGGCAGATGTACCTGGGGAGCGCGGCGTTTTGTGATCGGATGCAAGCGTTGGTTTCGTCCAAAGAGCGCAGCCGCGAGCATCCTCGGGCGCAACGGATGTTTGTCAGGCCTGCTCTTGAGGCCGTGGTGTTGCTGATCGCCGATCGTTTCGGCGTCAGGCCGGACGATCTGAAGCGCAAAGCGCGAGGGCAGGCTAGAAAGACGCTTGCGTTTCTCGCGGTCGACGATGCCGGGTTGTCGCTTCGATCAATCGCCGAATGGATGGGCGTGAGTGACTGGGCGGCATCGAAGATGAGGCTGGCCGCAAGGGAGTTGTACGCGACGGACCGCGAGTATCGCGGGAAAGTGGACGAGATCCGGGCAGCGTTAAGTTGATTTTCCAGATACGACCCCCAACTTCTTCTGATAGAACACCCGCGCTCGGGCCCACTCGGCGGTTCGCAAGATTACGTCGCGAGATGATCGGATTGTGTTGTTCATCGTGGCTCCTGCGATGCAAGGCTCGGGCGACCGAGCTTTCTTCGCGCAGTATAACTTCAGGGAAGCAACTGGGGCCGCACCTTCGTGCTTCGGCGTTGCACGTCAATCTCGCGTAAGCTCCACTCTCAAAGTGACTTACAGCCTCGGACCGAATTGCGCGCACGGTCCGGCGAAGAATCTCCCGAGCGGAGAAACGACGCGTTTGCAACAACTTAGGTGGAAATTCACGCCCTGAGCATCGCGCGAAGTCTTCCTGGCGCGGTCGACGCAACTCAATGAAGCTGCGAGAGTTACGGCCGCGTCGAGGAGGCTGGCGAAAATCGAAGGCGTGACCCCTGGGTCACTCTCGCCATTAAGTTGATTTTCCAGATACGACCCCCCCTTCTGCCCATCGCAGGCATGCTCCACTGACTCCTGACATTAGCCTGCGATGATGGCTTCATGAAGGCTTGACCTGAGGTTGGAAAGTATATTCCGGTAGCGGGTGAGCCAGCGTTTATTCTGCGCGATCTGGCGTCGCACCTCGTGGTTAACGAATCGATCCTGTTCGTCGGGTGTCGCTAGCTCGATGTGAGGGATATCCGACAGACAGGTCTTCCCCCGGAGGTAAAAGTCAGCAGCGCCCAGCGCCTCTTTGAGCGCGTCATAATCAGAATCGGAAAAGAATAGTGCATGGTCGCGAACCAAAACCGCTGTTTCCCGCGATTTATCAGCAAATACTGCAAGATTTGCATATGAGACCCGCTGCCAAAGGTCTTCGCCCGCACGTTCGAGGTCAATCAACGCGCGCCATACCTGGTTGAAAGCGTCGCGCATATCTTCTCGGAATGGCTCCCCATTGGACAAACTCGGAGGGGCTGGCGGGGATTCGTGCGTAGCTTTCTCGATTACAAGGCGCGCAGGATTGAAGAAAAAAAGAATGACGAACACTGCCAGGGCACCACCAGCTCGAATCAGGAGCCCGGTACCAGCGCTCACGTCTATGCTTACGAAACCTGGAATCGTCGCGGCCACCCCGGCGCCTGCGAGAGCAAAGACCGACCGAAAGATGGTGTACTGGAACGACGTCGGATGGGGAAACCTGATTGCAAGGGCCAGCAACGTCACAACAAATATGAGTCCAAAGCCAAACGCGACAGCCGCTAGCGAAGACATGTTGGACCTCTATCTGAACTACGTTACTCGAGTTAGAGAAGAGTACAGCGACTGGTGACCCGTGCCAATTGGAGCTAGATTCTCGTGTCGCGGTTGTCTCACATCTGGATAACTCGTCATTGGACCTTGACCTACCCTCACGGCGAAAAATCACCGCACGCGAAAAGGTCGCGATGACAGACATCTGGCGATTCCGATCGCGTCAGAGATCGTAACACGGACATTCCGAGTGGCTTGTCTCATTACGGTCCGGTCATGGCGCGGTTATCCGTCGGCGTCCGACGGCGAAATGTCCGCGTCTGCCTCGATTTGCAGGTCGCGGGCGGCGCCCCACAATCAACGGCCCCACCGCCCCCCTCACTTCACCCCCACCCTCACCTCATCGCTATTCGCCCTGATCTCCGGCACATACATGGCCTGCCCCATCAACGGCAGCGCATGGAAGTATCCGGGCACCTCGGCCCGCAGCGTGTAGCGGATCTCCCACACTCCTTGAGGCAACCGCGAGGCGAACATCGCTACCTTGCGATCGCGGAGCTCCTGGTAGAGCCATTCCGTGCGGCCGGTGGCGTCGACACCGGCGTTGCGTTGGATGACGGAGGGCTTTTCCATTACGGGCCGCTTTGTTTCGACGAACTTGCGGGTCACGGCGCCGGACTTGAGCTCGCGGGCGTAGAGGCCCTCGCCGCTGCGGATCTCGACGGCTTCCAGTCCGGCGGGCTTGAGGTCTTCGAACAGCAGGTACTCGTAGTCGTTCTTCGTCTCGACGGTCACCACCACTTCGACGCGCTCGCCGCTGTTGATGCTCTCGCCGTCGCGCAAGGGGACGCGGTCGTAGACCTGGCCTTTGAGGAGGGTGGGATGGCCAACCATGTGGTAGTAGTCGCGGCGGACGAAGATCTCGTTTCCGGCGGCTTTGATGGGCTCTTCGAGGGAGAAGAAGCGGGCCTCGGCGGCGAAGTAGAGCGAGCCGCTGCCGGAGGTGCGGTGGATGCGGAACTCGACTGTGGATTGTGGGGAGTGGGGGGTGGGGGGTGGGAGCGGAGAGACCGCTTCGCGGTCGGAGCTGGCGGGGATGGTCCAGCGGCTGGGGGCGCGCAGGATGTCGGCGGGCTTCACGGTTTGGGTGGCGATCGGGATTCCGTTGGCGGAGATCTCATACGTGGCCTCGCTCGTCAGTTCGCCGCTGGCGTGGAGGTAGTCGTCGAGGGCGAGGATGGTGATGGCGGTGTCGCGGGTGTTGTTCCACTGCGCGCCGCGGCGGTTCTTGATCAGCCAGTTCGTGACCGGCTCGATGAGGGCGTTCTTCGGGTCGATCTCCACCAGCGCCATCAGGACGAACGACGTCGACTCGACCGGGCCGTCGTACCAGCGCCACCATGAGGCGTCCTGGCCCCAGTGGGCTGTAGCCATCGTTTCGGCGCTGGTGGCGGTGCGGCCGCTCGAGCCGTGAATGAGCACGGAGGCGTCGGGAGCGCGATCGATGCGCACGCCGTTCTCGAGATTGCGGACGAGCACGTTGGCCCGCTCGGCGTTTCCGAAGTCGTGCGCGGCCAGTGCCAGCAGCGCGCGGCTGTAGGCGGTCAGTTTCTCGCGATGTTCCCAGATGTTGTCGAGCGCCTTCGTCTCGAAGGCAGTCGGCGACGCTACGGTTTTCTGCGTCCGGCGCCACGCGGCCAGCGCATGGAGCATCCAGGCCTGCTGTTCGTAGCTGGTCTCGTAATCGACGAGTTTGATGTCGAGCCAGCCGGCGGCGCGGTCGACGGCCTGCGTATGGATGGGGAGACCGCCGTCGCGGGCGACGGCGAAGCCCCAGAGGACATACGCGGTCATGTACGGATCGCTCTCCCCTTCCTTCCACCATCCCCAGCCTCCGTCCGAATGCTGGAAGTCGTAGAGGCGCTTCATGCCGGCGGCGGTGACGGCATCGAGCTCGCCTAGGGAGTGCTTGCCGTGCGGGTGGGTAAGTGTGGCAGTTGAGGCTTCGATGCCGCCGAACATGCGGCCGGCGATGTCGGCCGGATCGGCGCCGATGCCGCGCAGCGTGCGGGCCACGATCGCGGCCGGGAGGAAGCGGCTCATGGTCTGCTCGGTGCAGCCGTAGGGATAGTCGATGAGGTACGGCAGGGCATCGAGCATCGTCACGGCCAGGCTGGACGTGACCTGAATGGAAATTTGCGTCGAGCCGGCCCGGCGCTCGGCCGGCAGGTCGAGCCGGATCACCGCCTCCTCTCCACGCATCCGTCCCGACTTGGCGATCAGCTTGTCGATGCCGTGCTCGTAGATCGGGAAACTCTTCTCCATGGCGTCGGAGTACTGCTCCCCGCGCCCGGTGACGTTCAGCGTGGCGGTGCCGGCGTGCGCGACCACGACCCGCCAATCGACACGGGCCTCGCCATTGGCCGGCACCTCGACGGCGGCTGGCGTTTCTTTCGATGGATCCTCGAGCTCGAGTCCGCCGGCGGTCAGCGACGGGCGGATGTGCATCGGGGCGTCGG
>DATLWH010000113.1:0-2934 GCA_035576505.1 Thermoanaerobaculia bacterium
TTCGATCTTCTCCCCGTGCTCCCGGAGATCAACGCGCTGCAGTCGGGGCTGCGCAAGAAGTCCGGCCAGTACATCGCCGAGGCGGAGAAGAACGGACACAGCGAAGACGTCTGCACCTACGTCAAGTGCGACATCGGCATGCTGAAGAAAGGGAACATCGGCCCGACCGGCAAGCGGCTGCCGAAGCCCGACCTGCTCCTGCTCTCCTACACCGGCTGCTTCACCTTCCTCAAATGGTTCGAGCTGCTGCGCGAGGAGTACGGAGCGGACGTTCCCGTGGCCATGCTGCACGTTCCGTATCAGGCCAACGGGCGCATCGAGCCGCATCAGCGCGATTACGTCGTGCAGCAGATTCGCACCGAGGTCATCCCCAAGCTCGAAGAGGTCAGCGGGCGCAAGTTCGATCCCGATCGCTTACAGGAAATGCTCCGCCTCTCCGCCCGCGCCGAGGATGACCTGGTGTGGACGCTCGAGAGCGCGAAGCACAAGCCATCGCCGATCGACGCCTACTTCGGCGGCGTCTACTACATCGGTCCGATCTTCAGCGCTTTCCGGGGAACGCAGGAGGCGGTCGATTACTACGCCACCCTCCGTGCCGAGGTGCAGGAGCGGCTCGACGCCGGCGCCGGTCCGATCACGCCCGAAGGGCCGATGAAGAACGAGCGCTACCGCCTCGTGGTCGAAGGCCCTCCGAACTGGACCAGCTTCCGGGAGTTCTGGAAGATGTTCTACGACGAGGATGCGGTCGTGGTGGCCAGCACCTACACGAAAGTCGGCGGGCTTTACGACCGCGGGTTTCGCCACGATCCCGATCATCCGCTGGAGACGCTGGCCGATTACTGCCTCGGCTGCTACACGAACCTCGGGCTGCCGACGCGCGTCGAGCTGATCGAGCGCTACATCCGCGAGTACGACGCCGACGGCTTCCTCATCAACAGCGTCAAGAGCTGCAACTCCTTCAGCGTCGGACAACTGATGATGTTGCGCCAGCTCGAAGAGCGCACCGGCGTTCCCGGCGCGTTCATCGAAAGCGACCTGGTCGACCCGCGCTACTTCTCCGCCGCGAACATCAAGAACCGCATCGAGAGCTATCTGCAGATGCTCGATCAGAAGAGGGGAGCGGCGGCATGAGCACGATGCAGGTCTTCGTCGGTATCGACCTCGGCTCGACCACGACCAAAGCTGTCGTGCTCGACAGCGAGGGGGACGTGATCGGCCGCGGGATCACCAACAGCAGGAGCAACTACGACGTCGCCGCGCAGATCGTGCGCGAGGAGGCCTTCGTCCGGACGCGCTTCACCCTCGTGGAGCGCAACCTCGACGCGCCGGAAAAGGTGATCGCCGCGCTCGAGCGCAACCTCAAGCTCGAGCAGCACCTCGAGCTGCTGGCGCGTCTCCGCGAAGCGATGGGGATGCTCGCCGGCGGCCCGAAGCACAGCGGCCACACGGCCGCGTTGAACGAGCGGCTTGGTGTAATCGGTGATGAGATGGAACGCCTCGCCCGCGGGCACTTCGCGCCGGGCGGCAGCCGCAAGAGCGACTTCTTCCGCGATCTCGCCTCGGCCGACTACATGCACATCGCCGAAGGTCTCGCCGAGAAGGCCCTGCCGTTCGACGTTCTCTGCGGCGTCTTCGACGCGGCCATCTTGAGCGTGGAGAGCCTGCCGATCGAGCGTGCCTTCGAGCGGCACATCGCCGCGGCGCTGGAGACGACGCTGCGCCAGGAGCCGCTCGGCGACGCGGACGTGTTGCGCGCCGCCGTCGACGCCGCGCGCGCCACCGAGATCCTCGAGCTCGACACGGTCGGCACCGGCTACGGCCGCGCGAGACTACCGTTTCCTAAAGAACAGATCCGAAGCGAGATCCTCTGCCACGGCCTCGGCGCGCACGCGATGTTCCCCGGCACGCGTACGGTTCTCGACATCGGCGGGCAGGACACGAAGGCCATTCAGGTCGACGCGAACGGTATCGTCACGAGCTTCCAGATGAACGACCGCTGCGCCGCCGGCTGCGGGCGCTACCTCGGATATATCGCCGACGAGATGAACCTCGGGCTCCACGAGCTCGGCCCGCTGGCGCAGCAGAGCAGTACGCGCGTCAAGATCAACAGCACCTGCACCGTTTTCGCCGGCGCCGAGCTGCGCGAGCGCCTCTCCCTCGGCCAGAAGCGCGAAGACATCCTGGCCGGCCTTCACCGCGCCATCATCCTCCGGGCCATGTCGCTCCTGGCGCGCTCCGGCGGCATCAACGACCAGTTCACCTTCACCGGCGGCGTGGCCCGGAACCCGGCCGCCGTTGCCGCCTTGCGCGAGCTCGTGTTCGAAAACTACGGCCAGCGCATCCTCAACACCTCGTCCGACTCGATCTACACCGGCGCCCTCGGCGCGGCGCTCTTCGCAAGAAGAGCAGCGGAGAGGAAGGCAGCATGAGCGCAATCGATAACGGCGCAGAGCACATGCTGATTGAAATTGCCGCCCTATATCGAGCGCCCTTCTCCCCCGCGCTTTTTGCGGGGGAGAAGGTGCCCCTTCGTCGCTATCGCTCCTCAGGGCAGGCTCCGGCGGATGAGGGGGAGTGTCGCGCGTCTGTAACTTGCGTCCAGGAAGAACAGCATCTTAACCAGTCTCATGACCACTGCCGCATGCTCGAGCATCTCGTAAAGGCCCCTCTCATCCGCCTTCGGCACCTTCTCCCCCCGCAAGAAGACGCGGGGGGAGAAGGGGGCTCGACGAAACGGAGTGGAATACCTCTCAAACATCGTGAGAAATGCGGGCTAGCGCGACATACGCAACCAGTTGCCACTAGGTCTGTGCGGGGCAATGTGGCACAGACACTCTTGTCTGTGCCGTCTGGAAGGAGCACCTCATGACCGACCCCGTGACCGCCGGCATGGACGTCGGCTCCAGCTCCGTGAAGACAGTGATCGTCGCTGAT
>DATLWH010000114.1:0-2229 GCA_035576505.1 Thermoanaerobaculia bacterium
GAAATAGGAAGTATCCGAGCCGCTCGTCGTCGCTCGCGGTCTCTGCAATCGTCGCAAGAGCGATCCACGCCTCGCCGGCCATTACGGCGAGCAAGCTTCGGGCAGCGCACTGAGTGTCTTCTTCCGTGGCGCAGGTTTGGAGCGATGACATCAGCGACTGACCAGGAACGGATACCGAGTCCGTAAAGGCCAGGACGAAGTCCTGCGCGAAGTTGTTTGCGAGGGCGAAGGCGAAGTAACTGTCGAAACCGCGAGCGAAGTCTCGGCCAAAGTGGACATCGAAGTCGAAACCCCGCCCGATGGATGGGCGGAAGTAGTGGGCGTACTGGCGCAAGAAATGGTCGAAGGGGAGGGTGTTGCTGGGGCGGTCGAGTGCAGAAACGCGGGCGAAATCCCGTCCGAACTCGCGGGCGGAGTCAAGGGCGAAATCGATTGAGAACGTGCGGAAGGTATCGGCAACGAAGGCGCGAGCCAACTCTCGGGCGAGCTCGCGGGCAAGTCGCGGAGACACGCTTGCCGAAAGCAACCCCGACGCATTCGTGCTCCGCGGCGTGGCAACGACTATCGTGTGACCCGGTTCGACCTTGATGCGATCTGAAAATTTGAGTTCGCTCTGGCGCGAGTGTCGCGCGAGGTTCTCTACCCCCTCCGCGCACGATTGGAGCGTCCGCTCATTCAGAGCGAGAAGCGTCGCGGCCGCGAGTTGCTCCGGAAGATCGCCAAGTGCGGCCACTCCTCGGACGGGTATGAGATCGCGTGGTGCGCGGCGGCTCCAACTCAGCGCCGCATTCTCGTCCACTTGGCCCGCTGCCCAGTCGCCCAGTTCCGAGCCAGGCCACAATTCCAGCAGCGTCCCGGCTGCCGCCCGACGATCGCTGCGATTTACCAGACGGCGCGAGACGTCTTGAGGATCGTGCTCCATCACGATCACGGCTGTCGCCGTCAGTTCGTCCCCTGAAGCATGATCGAGCCGGTGTGTAATCCAGCGCTGTACGGCCTCTCCGTGACGGACGGAGAAGCGACTGATTTGACCGATCAGCGAAAGGTCAGCGAACCGACGACCGTTTTGGAGCAGTGATGCCGCATATTCGCCAAGGATAGTCTCCCGCTGCTCGGGGCGGAAACGCGCCTCTTCACGCAGGCAGAGAAGCAGAAACTCCCAACGGCGCGCGACAGCGGTTTCCCCAACGCGTTCGTACACCGCGTCAAGAAAGTCTCCATCTTCGGCGTGCGATCCGACGGCCAGTAAGCAGGTCTCCTGAGAGGCCGATTCGTTGAAGTGGTCGGCGATGACAGAGAGGGCGCCAACCCTGCCAAGCTCCCGCTCCATCCCATGGGCAGCGAGGTATTCCATGATCGAGAGATGGAAAAAGGCGTAGACGCCGGTGCTCTGCTCGATCAAAATGCCGCTGTGCTTTTCGAGATGATCGATCCAGAGATCAATCACTCCCGCCACCTTCTCCTCCGGTTCGCTTGCGAAGTCACGCTTGCGGAGGATCGGTAGAAGCGCGGCGATCAGGAAGGTGCGGGTGATGGTGACTGTATCGCGCAAGTAAAACTTGCGACTCATTTGCATCATGAACGCCAGGCTTTCGAGATAGGCGCGCTGCAAGCCGGGATCGATCTGCGCGAAAGGTCTCTTAGCCTGAGCCGGCCATGTCTCGAGCACCATCCGGACGCATAGTTCGTAGAGTTTGGCGCGCTCACCAGGCAGGTTTGCTTCGACTCTGTGGATCATGGCGATGAGCGTGGCGAGGATCGGCGTACGCGCCAGTTCGCGCACCCGCTCGTCGGCGTTCAGAGCGGCCAGGAGGTCGGCGATGCCTCGGTCGCGTGCCACTGGATCGGCGGGCTCCTGCACGCTGTACCATCGGGCGACGAACGTGCGAAGGTCGTCGGCGTCGAACTTCTCCAGCACGAGCGATTCGAACTCAACGAGCAACTCGGTCTCAGCGAGTCGTTTTTTGCCACCAGGATACCCAACCTCTATACGGTGTCCAATCCTCAGCATTCCGGCGAATGGAGCGTCGTCATAGCCTGCGATGCGGCTCGTGACCAGCACCGGCACTTTCGGGTAGCTCGCGCAGAAGCCTTCCACGAGATCGCGCATCGCGGACCGTTGCCCGGGTTCCCCGACTTCGTCGAGGCCATCGAGAAGGAGAATGGCCTGACCGTTCTCGATGGCTTTTCTCAGAAAACGCTTCGGGAGCGCGAGCGACAACTCGGTCT
>DATLWH010000115.1:0-4111 GCA_035576505.1 Thermoanaerobaculia bacterium
CAGGAGCAGGTGACGAACTTCGAAGTGAAGATCCGCGTCTCCGACAAGTCCGTGCAACTGCGCCCGGGCATGAGCACGACGGCCGACATCGAGACCGACACGGTGAAGAACGTTGTCGCCGTCCCCATCCAGAGCGTCACGGTTCGCAGCACGGACAGCAACCTCTCACCAGAAGAGCGCGAGAAGCAGAACGCGCAGAACGTGGCCAAGGAAGATGACAACAAGTCCGAAGTGACGAACCAGACGCTCGAGAAACAGAAAGAGCGCGAACTGCGCGAGAAGCTGCAGCGAGTGGTCTTCGTCAAGAACGGCGACACGGTGCGCATGCAGAAAGTCGAGACCGGCATCGCCGACACGACGTACATCGAGATCAAGAGCGGCATCAAACCGGGCGACGAAGTCGTCTCCGGCAGTTACACCGTCATCAGCAGGAAGCTGAAAGATGGAGCAAAGGTGGCAATCGAGAAACAGGGGAAGAGTTAATTGCGCAACCCAACAACCTAACCAACGCGAGACCCCGTAACCGCCAAACTGCGAGACCGCATGAGAGACATCACCATCGAGCTCACGGAAAGCTTCCGCATTGCCTTCGGACAGATCCGGGCGCACAAGATGCGCTCGCTCCTCACGGCCCTGGGGGTGATCATCGGCATCATCGCCGTCACGTTGATGGGATCTGCGATCACCGGCATCGAGGTCGGCTTCGAGCGAAGCCTCGCGGTCATCGGCGACGACCTCCTCTATGTCGAGAAGTGGCCGTGGAGTAACGTCGACGACTGGTGGAACTACCGCAACCGGCGCAGGATCGAGCCGCAGTACGCCGACGCCCTGAAGCGCCTCATCCAGGCCGCGCCCAATTCGGAGCTGGTCACGGCTGTGCCAACGCTGAGCACAGTCAAAAACGTCAAGTATGGCGACAACGAGGTGCAAGGCGTCAACACGCAGGGGACGACGGACGAGTTCATCGTGACGTCCACGGCCCAATTCAAAGAGGGCCGTTTCTTTACCGCGATCGAGTCTCGCGGCGCACGCAACGTCTGCGTCCTCGGCTACGACGTTGCCGATGCTCTCTTCCCGAAGCAGTCGGCCCTCGGCAAGACCGTGATGATCGGCGGCAATCCCTTCCGCGTCATCGGCGTCGACGACAAGATGGGAACGTTCCTCGGCCTCTTCAGTTTCGACAACCAGGTCACCATCCCGATGTCGGCATTCATGAAGGTGTTCAGCTCGCGCCTCAATTCGCAGATCCGGGTCAAGGTGAAGGACAAGACCCGCACGGCCCAGGCCCGCGATGAACTGACCGGCTACATGCGCCGCGTGCGCGGTCTCCGGCCCGAGCAGAAGAACGACTTCGAGATCAACGCGCAGGAAGGGCTGCGCAGCACCATCGATCCCGTCAAAAGCAAGATCGCCATCGCCGGACTGTTCGTGACCGGATTGGCGCTTTTCGTCGGGGCCATCGGCATCATGAACATCACCTACGTCAGCGTCAAAGAGCGGACGCGAGAGATCGGAACGCGCAAAGCGGTCGGCGCGCGGCGCCGGACGATTCTGTTGCAGTTCCTCGTCGAAGCCGTCTGCATCTGTCTCATCGGCGGAGTGGCCGGCCTGGGGCTGGCCTTCCTCATGGTCACCAGCGCCGCCGCGGCCTTCCCGTCATTCCCGATCCAGTTCTCGGTGGCGCTGGTGATCGTGGGAATGATCGTCTCCACGTTTACCGGCATCGCCTCCGGATTCGCCCCGGCACTCTCCGCGTCGCGGTTGGATCCGATCGAAGCGCTGAGGTACGAGTAGTGTTCTTCACCGAAATCTTCCGAATGGCGCTCGGCTCGCTCCTGACGAATAAGCTTCGCTCCGCGCTGACGATTCTCGGCGTGGCCATCGGCGTCTTTTCGGTCATCGGCGTCATGACGGCCCTGAGCGCGATTCAGGGGTCGATCGAATCGGGCCTGAGCTTCCTCGGCAGCAACATCTTTCAATTCGCCAAGTATCCCGTCATCAACACGCGCGATCCGCGGGAAAAGTTTGCGAACCGCCACGACATCTCCCTCGATCAGGCGAACGAGTTCAAGCGCCTGATGGGCAACGATGCCCAGGCCATCTGCCTGAAGATCTTCGACGGCGGCAAGCCGGTCAGCTCAGGCAACGTTACGCTTCAGGCCCGGACCATCATCGGGACGAATGAGTTCTTCCTCGTCGCCAACAGCTTCGCCATCAGCGACGGCCGCAACATCTCGGCGGAGGACGTTGAGCTGGGGCGCCCCGTGACCGTCGTCGGCATGGGCATTCGAAAGAAACTCTTCCCCAGCCTGTCACCGCTCGGCAAGACAATCAAACTCAACGCGAAGCCGTACATGATCATCGGCGTACTCGACGAGAAGGGCTCATCGTTCGGGCAGACGCAGGACGACTACATCCTCGTGCCGATCACGAAATTCATGTCCGACTTCGGTCACGAGCACCGCACGATCAACATCGCCATCCAGTCGACGTCCCAGGCCACGTACAACGACACCCTCGACAAAGCGATCGGCGCAATGCGCGTCGCCCGCGGCATGAAACTCGGTCAGGACAACGATTTCGAGGTCTATTCGAACGACACGCTGCTGACCGCCTTCGCGCAGGTGGCCGACACCGTGCGCGTGGGCGCTTTTGTCGTCAGCGTCATCGCCCTGCTGGCGGCGGGGATCGGCATCATGAACATCATGCTGGTGAGCGTGACCGAGCGGACGCGCGAGATCGGCGTCCGAAAAGCCATCGGCGCGCGCAAACCCGACATCGTCAAACAGTTCCTCATCGAGGCCGTCCTCCTCTCGGAGCTGGGAGGCATTGCCGGAATCCTCAGCGGTGTCATCGGCGGCAACAGCGTCGCCCTCGCCCTGGACGTGACCATGGTCTTCCCGTGGTTCTGGGCCATCACCGGTCTCGTCGTCTGCTCGGCCATCGGCATCGGCTTCGGCTCGTACCCGGCCTTGAAAGCAGCCTCGTTGCACCCGATCGAAGCGCTCCGGTACGAGTAAAATCCCGCGCCCCGGAACGTGGCGGGCGCGAGCGTGCCGGAAGGCACGACCCAATTTCCATCTACACAAGCTGGCCCGACGGAGCGCATAATAGTCTGTCCGGTTAACAATGGAGGTCTACATGAAACGTGCGGCCCTGGGCCTGCTTTGTCTGCTCGTCCTTCCAGCGGCAGTGTTCGCTGACTCTCTCAATTCGATCTCGCCATCGTCGTTCCTCCAGAACGACATCGAGCAATTCGCAACGTTGCAAGGAACTGGCTTGGAAGGCACCGTGTCCACGCAGATCGTTCTGTCGGGACCTGCCGGCACGTTCACCACACCGTCGAGCGGCGGCAGTGGTGACGGCACGGTTCTCTATCTCAACATCCCCGATGTCGTTCTCTCCGCAGCCGGCAACGTCTCGGTGACGGTGCAGGCGATCGACAGCGGCGGCACGCGGACGATCGGTCCGGTGTTCTTCACCGTCGTGGCCACCGTCACCCAGCAGCCGCCCTTGTTGTCGATCCCGGAGGTCGTCGTGGCCGAGGCGACCAGCCCCGCCGGCGCGAACGTCACGTACACCGCCAGCGGCTTTAGTTTCGTCGATCCCGGGCCGCCGGCCGTCGTATGCAACCATCCGTCCGGATCGCTGTTTCCGGTCACGACCACGACGGTTACGTGCACCGCGACCGACAGCTTCGCGTCGACGTCCGGAACGTTTGTCGTCAACGTCACCGACACGGTGCCGCCGGTCCTCACCCTCCCGTCAAACATCGTCACGAGCAACCCGGTCGTGAGCTACACGGTGACGGCGACGGACACCGTCGACACCAATCCTCTCGTCAGTTGCAGTCCGGCGTCGGGCTCGACGTTCATCGTCGGAACGACCACGGTGCTCTGCTCTGCCACCGACGCGCACGCAAACCGCACAACCGGCTCGTTCAAGGTCACCGTCACCGGTGGCGCAACCGCCCCGCTCCTGACCCTGCCCGGCGACATCCTGGCGGAAGCCTCCGGTCCGGCCGGTGCCGTCGTCTCGTATGTCGTCACCGCCACGGACAATGCTTCGATCAGTTGCTCGCCGGCGTCGGGCTCGACGTTCCCGCTCGGCC
>DATLWH010000116.1:0-3059 GCA_035576505.1 Thermoanaerobaculia bacterium
GGTGCCGGTCGAACAGTTCGTCGAGGGCATCCGTGAACTCTCCGCGGGTTTGATCACGAAGCAGAAGATCTACGACTTCCTGGCCACCTACGAGATCCGCGGCGAGGATCTCGAGCGCTACAAGATGTGGTTGCCCGACCGCCATACCCGCAATAAAGTCTTTCGTAACGAGATGATCGAAGCGATGGTGATCTGCTGGCCGGTCGGCGCCATCACGCCGCTGCACACCCACAACGGCCAGCTCGGCTGGATGACGATGATCGAGGGGAAACTGATCGTCGAGAACTACAAACAGCTCGGCTGCAACCGCCCCGAGAACCAGCAGGTCGTGGGGATGGACTGCCTGGCCGGCGCCACCCGTATCGAGATGCAGGCCCTGGCCACGGAACTGTGCGTCCCCGGCGGTCCGCTGAACACGGTCGACAAGACGCAGACGATCCATCGCATCAAGAATCTGCCGGAGTGGAACGAGCGCGCCGTCAGCGTCCACGTCTACTCCCGGCCCATCGACTCCTGCGTGGTCTTCGACATCGAGGGCGGGCGATGTTTCCGCCGCGATCTGAAGTACGACAACGAGTAAGGCATTTCACCACGGAGGCACAGAGATCGCAGTGGCTCTTCGCAGTGCCTCTGTGGTGATAAGTTCGAGTTCATGCCCGCCACAGCCATCCATCACGTCCAACTGGCCATGCCGCGCGGTGAAGAGGAACGGGCGCGGCGTTTCTACGGCGATGTCCTCGGTCTTACCGAAATCCCGAAACCGGCCGCTCTTCGCGAGCGCGGCGGTCTCTGGTTCCGGATCGGAGCGCTGGAGCTGCACCTCGGCGTGGAAGACGATTTCCGCCCGGCCAGGAAAGCGCATCCCGGCCTCCTCGTCGACGATCTCCGCTCCGTCGTCGCCCGCGCCGAGGCAGCGGGCCATGCGGCGCGGCCCGACAACCTGCTCGAAGGCTACGACCGCGCGTATGTCGACGATCCGTTCGGCAATCGGATCGAGCTGCTGGAACGGAGTAGATCCACTAATCTACTTCCGAGGTAACCCACATGTCCCTGATCTCCACCCTGCAAACCGAGCTCGATCAAATGTCCGCCGCCGGCACGCTCAAGCGCGAGCTGCTGATGAAATCACCGCAAGGGGCGGTGGTCGACGTCGAAGGATTCGGCGACGTCATCATGCTGACGTCCAACAATTACCTCGGCCTGGCCGATCATCCGGCCATCTCCGAAGCGGCAGCAAAAGGAGAGCGCGACTACGGCTACGGCCTGGCCTCGGTCCGTTTCATCTGCGGCACGCAAACGATCCACCGCCAGCTCGAAGAGCGCATCGCCCGCTTCTTCGGTACCGAAGACACGATCCTCTACGGCTCCTGCTGGAACGCGAACGAGGGGCTCTTCCAGACCATCGCGCAGGAAGAGGACGCCATCATTTCCGACGAGCTGAATCACGCCTCGATCATCGACGGCATCCGCCTGGCCAAGGCCAAGAAGGAACGCTACAAGAACCGCGACATGGCCGACCTGCGCCGCGCCCTCGAAGCGACGCGCGGCGCGCGCAACAGAGTGATCGTGACTGACGGCGTCTTCTCGATGGAAGGATCGCTGGCCCCGCTGCCCGAGATCATCGACCTCGCCGCCGAATACGAGGCTTTTCTCGTCGTCGACGATTCGCACGCCACCGGAGTCCTCGGTAAGACCGGCCGCGGCACGGGCGAGGAGTTGGGCGTTTTCGATCGGATCGACGCGCACACATCGACCCTCGGCAAAGCGCTGGGAGGATCACACGGCGGCTTCACCACCGGCCCGCGAACGCTCATCGACTATCTCCGCCAGAGATCGCGGCCCTACCTTTTCTCCAACACCCTGCCGCCGGCCGTGGTCATGGGCTCGCTGGCCGCGTTCGACCTTCTCGAAAATGATCCGAGCTTCGTCACCAGGCTCCGCGAGAACACAGCCTACTTCCGCCAGCAGCTCACATCCCGAGGCGTGAAGGTGCGCGAAGGAATCCATCCGATCGTGCCAATCATCATCGGCGATACGGCCAAAGCCATCGCCATCTCCGCCGAGCTCTTGAGGCGCGGCGTCTACGTCTCCGGCTTCGGCTTCCCGGTCGTCCCCCAGGGCGCCGCCCGCCTGCGCTGCCAGATCAGCGCCGCCCACACCCGCGAGCACCTCGATCAGGCCATAGAAGCGATCGTGGAGGTGGGGAGGAAGTTCGAGGTGGTTGGGTAGGAGGGACATCCGATCTGGAGACTGGATAACATCAACTCCCGGATCGGCACGCGCTCGAAGGGAGTGGATGCGATCGGAATCGATCAGGTCACGATCTGTCTTCCGTAGATCGCGACCTCTGATCCGAGGGTCGCGACCTCTTCCCGGGGGGTCGTGACCTCTTCCCCGGAGATCGCGATCTCTTCCCGTGAGGTCTCGATCTCTTCCCGGGAGGTCTCGACCTCTTCCCAGGAGATCGCGACCTCTTCCCAGGAGGTCTCGACCTCTTTCCAGGGGGTCGCGACCTCTTCCCGGGAGATCGCTACCTCTTCCCAGGGGGTCCCGACCTCTTCCGAGAGGTCCAGACCTTTTTTAAGAGGTCGCGATCTCTTCCCAGGGGGTCTCGACCTCTCAAAAGAGGTCGCGACCTCTTTAAAAAGGTCGCGACCCCCTCCCCCGAAATCATGACGAGCTGCTGTAAGTGTCAGCCGTTCAATGGTTTGACGCCGAGCTGCGTGAGAGGGGATACCCTTTCGCGGCTTTCAGCACGCCGGATCCATATTCACGGTTTCACATCTCATTAGTTGAGCCGCATGCCGCAGCAGGGTGGCTTACCGTCGACTACCTACCCCACCGGAAACCGGCACACGTCCCTCAACAAACACACGTCGCAGTTCTCCTTCCTTCTTCTTCGGCTGCAGAGATCGAGGATGCCTAGGCGGCAGATGGCGAAGTCGTAGCGGACGGGGTCGGCGGGGTCGAAGGTGGCCAGGCGGTCGGTGAGGGCGCGGGCGGTTTTCCAGTCGGGCGATTTGCGGTCGTTGAGGCCGAGGAAGGTGGCGATGCGGTGG
>DATLWH010000117.1:0-3823 GCA_035576505.1 Thermoanaerobaculia bacterium
GCGCGCTCCCGATCCCGGCGCCGCCATCTGCCGTACAGCGGTCAGCGAAGGGGCCGACCTGATCGTCATCTCCACGCACGCGCGTCACCATGTCGCCCATCTGATCATCGGATCGACCACGCTCAATGTCCTCTCCGGAGCATCGGTTCCCGTGCTGGCGATCCGATACGGGGTCAACACCCGCCTGGGGATGAAGCGGATCCTCGTTCCCGTACACCTCAAGCAGCGATCCACAATCGCTGCCTCGCTGGCGGCGTCGATCGCCCGCCATGAGAAGTCGGAGGTTCACCTCATCATCGTCTGCGAGGAGCCCGAACAGGCGGCCGCTGAGTCGCTGCTGGCCGAAATGGGCAACGGGGTGTTCGCGGGCATCGACGTCAAACCGATCGTATTGGGGGGAAAGAACATCGACGCCGAGCTGGTCCGTTATGTGCGGGGGGCCGACGCCGACGCACTCTTCCTCAACGCCGCCGCGCAGGAGATCAGCAAGCTCAAGCAGGAGATCATCCGGCAGGTGGAGACGCCGGTGATGCTCGTACCGGCGGGCTAGGCCGGGCCGGCACGGCCGGCAGCGTTCGTTGCCCAAGGCTCGGCAACCGTTCGTCGGCTGATTATTCTGTCACGCAGACCGCTAACAGGCGCGGCCGGCCGAGGTTGGTTGCCAGACCCTCGACCGACAGAAACGCAGCGAAGCTTCTGACGCGCAAGCGCTTAGCCGTCCCTCCCCTGACGCCAAGAAACTTTTTTTGCGTGGGGGGTAGGGATTTCCCGGTTCCGGGACACTCCTACAGTGGACCCGGTTATGAAACTAGCGTCGACGAATAAAAGTGTCGCCGGGCATGACCCGGCGACAGAGACCATTTCCCTCTCGTACCAGCATGCTTCGTTTCTGGCGAAGATGTCGGACGAGATCAATCCCGCGATGCCAAAGGCATTCGGGTGGCCCCATGCGATCCGCACGATTCTCGACCGCATCGAGGAGAGCAAGATCGACCTCACTGTTGCAAGCAGTGAGCATGAAATCGCTCAACTCGCGGCAGGCGAACTGCGCGCGAAAGGCCGGAGGCGAACTGCATCCCGCGGCTAGCGGGTTTTCCGATTCTTCATCGGCGAACCGGTCAGAAGCTCGACGAGCGTTCCGATCGAATCCGCCTGTGAAAGATCGACGTTGCTCTGGAAAGCAGCTTCGATCAAGCCGCGGATGATTTCCGCGCGACTGATTGCCTTGCCATGCTTCAGACGAATGTCGATGGCGAGACGATCAAGGTACGCGACATGCCGATCCAGCAGGACGACTGTAATCTTCGCCCAGGGCTCGGTGTGAACGATGGGTCTACCTCTGTTGCTCTTTACTGGTGTCACACGTTCTCCTCTCTACTTGTTTTGGAAGGACAAACCGGACACAGTGTAATGCCGTCCGGGCATCCGCGTCCATCAGTATTTAAGGACTGAACCGCTTAACGGGGTGGTGCTGGCGCGAAGGGGAGTCGCGGGCCAAATCTTACGCGCAAGATGACGGGGGTACAAGGGGGTAGGGAGTGGGAGGTGGGGAGTGGGAGATTCCGCACTCCAGACGAACCCCTCAACTCATCGCCCGCTTATCGAACGCCCTCAGTCCCATCCACATGAAGAGGGCCGTGAGCAGAACCAGCGCAACGAGAATCAGTGCAATCGGCATGTGCGGCTGGCCCGGTGTGAGCGCGGCCCGCATTCCCTCGGACACGTAGACCAGTGGGTTGATCAGCACCAGCCACTTCATCACCGGCACATGGTCCAGCCCCGCCCACGGGTAGTAGGTACATCCAAACATGATCATCGGCGCCACGATCACGCTGAACATCAGGCCGATCTGCTGCGGCGCGATGCCGGTGCCGAGGTAGAGTCCCCCCGCCGAGAAAGCAGCCCCGCCGAGAACCGTCACGGCCAGCAGGAGTGGAGCGTTGCCGAAACTGAGACCGGGAATCGGCCCCATGATCAGGCGGGCCACCGGCAGCACGAAAAGCGCCGCGACGATGCCCTGCAGAACTCCGGCGACCACCTTCTCCACCGCCACCAGTTGAATCGGCACGGGCGAGAGCAGGCGGTCTTCGATCTCCTTCGTAAACCCGAAATCCTGCATCATCGGCAGCGCCACCGACTGGATGGCAGACAGCGTCAGGCTGAGCGCCACGACACCAGGCAGCATCGTCGTCGAATAGCCGTGCGGAATCATCCCCATCTTCGGCAGCAGAAAGCCGAAAACGACCACGAAAAGGATCGGTTGGAGCGCCGTGCGGACGAGGAAGTACGGCAGCTCGCGCCGGGCCACGGTGAGATCGCGCAGGAGGATGGCCGCGAAGACGCGCGAAGGGGCGACAGGAGCGAGAGTTTCGATGGTCATGTCAGCTTCCTCCCGGTCAGGGTGATGAAGAGCGTCTCCAGGCTCGGACGCGAAAGATGGATGTCGCGGACGACTCTGCCGTGCGCTTCGCCGGCGTCGATGAGGGCCGGGATCAGCTCCCCTCCCCGTTTGCTGAAGACTCGCAGAAGCGGACCGCGAGCCTCTGCTTTCGAGACGCCGTCCATGGCCCGGGCCACGTCCGCCGCGACCGAGGCATCGTCATCGAAGGTCACTTCAACCACCGTGTCGCCCGGCGCCTGCGCTTTCAGCGCCACGGGAGTATCGAGCGCGAGGAGTTTGCCCTGGTCGATGATGGCCAGCCGGTCGCAGAGCTGATCGGCTTCTTCCATGTAGTGCGTCGACATGACGATCGTTTTCCCCTGCCGGTGCAGCTCGCGCAGGATCTCCCACAACGAGAGACGAGCCTGCGGGTCGAGGCCGACGGTCGGTTCGTCGAGGAAGATGACGCTCGGGTCGTGCGTCAGAGCGCGGGCGATCATGAGCCGCTGTTGCTGACCGCCCGAGAGCTGGTCCACCTTCGCGTTCACCTTGTCGGCGATGCCGAGCCGCTCGAGCAGCTCGTGCCCGCGGCGCGTGGCCTCGGCGCGCGCGATCCCGAAGTAGGTGGCGTGGAAAACAAGATTCTCGATGACGCTCAGGCTGCGGTCGGGATTCGGCCGCTGCGGAACGACGCCGATGCGGCGCCGCACGCCGGCCGGCTGCGTGGCGACGTTCGCACCGGCCACGACGGCTTCACCGGCCGTGATCCTGACCCGCGTCGTCAGGATGCCGATCAACGTCGTCTTCCCTGCCCCGTTCGGGCCGAGGACGCCGAAGAATTCTCCGTCCGCGACGGTGAGATCGAGCGAGTCGATGGCCACGATTCCGCTCGATGGCGGCGCGGGAGGAGCGGGCGCACCGCGGCGCTTCTTCACGGCGGGCGCGGGATAGACCTTTCGGAGAGCACGCGTCTCGATGGCGTTCATATAGATGAGGCGAGAGGATATCCCGATCGCCGTCCTGACCAATCTGTAACGTTTCCCCGCCCGTATTCACTACGAAGGAGTGAGAGATATGTTCGCCCAACAGCAGTGGAACTTCACGGTCGATGAGTCGGGTTGCGCGCGGCTGATGCGTGCAAGCACTCCGGCAGAGGTGGAAACGATTGCCCCTGGCGAGTACCTCGTCACGTTGCCGATGGCCACGGCGCGCGAATTCGGCCTCACCGCCGATGTCGCCGGCGGCGCCGGCTTCATCGCCGCCGCCCCAGGCGACGACGCAGGCAACAAGCCGAATACCGTGCGCGTGCTGACCGTCCGTCCCGACAACACCTTCGGCCCGAGTCCGTTCCGGGTCGTGCTTCGGACGATGTGAGTGTGCGGGGGGTCGGGGTCGGAGGGCAGTGGATTAGTAGATTAGTGGATTAGTAGATTAGTGGATTAG
>DATLWH010000118.1:0-4540 GCA_035576505.1 Thermoanaerobaculia bacterium
CCGGCCCATAGACTGTTAGCCTCAGCTGAGACTTAGTCTCAATATCAACATGCCAACCGTCGACCGCGAGATCCACCGCTTCCAGGACTTCCTGATTCGCCAGGGGCAGAAGCTCACGCGCCAGCGCACCGCTCTGGTCCGGGAGATCTTCTCGACGCATTATCACTTCGAGGCCGATGAGCTGCTCTTCAAGATGAAGCAGAAGAGCCTCAAGATCTCGCGGGCCACCGTCTACCGGACGCTGGAACTGCTCGTGAAGTCGGGCCTCGTACGCCGCGTCCACCTCGGCGAGGATCACTATCACTATGAGCACGTCCGCGGTGACTCCCACCATGACCACCTCGTCTGCACCGCCTGCGGCGCCGTCATCGAGTTCAACGACCCGGAGCTGGAGCAACGCCAGCTCGAGATCTGCGCGCGCAAGAAGTTCACCCCGACGTTTCACAACCTGCAGATCCTCGGCATCTGCGACTCCTGCCATAGGAAAGGGGAGCAGCCTGCCTCTCCCGATCGCGTCATGACGATCGGCGAAGGGGCCATGCGGCTCCGAAAATGACCAACCCATGATTCCCGCCCTCATCATCGTTTTCCGCGAAGGCTTCGAGGCCTTCCTCTCCGTGGCCATCATCCTGGCCTTCCTCCGCAAGACCGGCCGCAATTCGCTGCGTCCCGCCGTCTACGCCGGGATCGCCGCCTCGATCGCGGCCAGCTTTGCTCTCGGCTGGTGGCTGATGCGCGTTAGCGAGCACCAGTCGCTGATCGAAGGCATCCTCGGCGTCGTGGCCGCGGTGCTGGTGGCCTCCTTCGTCGTCCACGTCTGGCGCACCGCGCCGAAGATGAAGGGTGAGATGGAGCGCCGGCTCGACGTGTATTCCTCACCCGCCTCGCGCTTTTTGGCCGTGGCCGGTGTCTTCGGGTTCACGGTGCTGATGGTGACGCGGGAAGGGATGGAAACGGCGCTGATGCTCATCCAGGTCCGCAACAGCCGCTTCATTCTCGGTTCCCTCCTCGGCATCGCCGCCGCGGCAGCGATGTCGTGGGCGTGGGCGCACTACGGCCACCGCATCGACATCAAACGCTTCTTCCAGGTGACCGGCCTGTTCCTGCTGCTCTTTACGCTGCAGATCCTCTTCTACTCGATCCACGAGTTCTCCGAGGCGGCGGTCCTGGGCCGCTGGAGCGAGGCCATTCACAACGCCACGGAGCCCTTCTCGCCGGTCGGGATCTACGGAAAGTGGCTCTCGGTCCTGATGGTCGGCCTCTGCGCCGCCTGGCTGGTCGGTGCGTCGATGAAGGACCGCCTCGAGCGGTCGCGCGCGGCGTAACGCACCAGCAGTTCCGGCAACTGTCAGAGCTCTCGCTGCAAGACGGCCTCGATGAGGTACCTCACGAGGCTACGGACGAGGCTCGCGTGACCCAAAAGGGTGACGATGACCGTCTCCAACCAGCCGTGCATGGTTCAAAACGAACCATGCGAGGTGTCCGGAGCAGCGTTCATGGTTCAAAACGAACCATGCGAGGTGCTCAGAGCAGCGTTCATGGTTCAAAACGAAGCATGCGAGGTGTTCGGAGCAGCGTTCATGGTTCAAAAGGAAGCATGCGAGGTGTTCGGAGCAGCGTTCATGGTTCAAAAGGAAGCATGCGAGGTGTTCAGAGCAGCGTTCATGGTTCAAAAGGAAGCATGCGAGGTGCTCGGAGCAGCGTTCGCCCTCTCGTCACGGGCTCGTCTTCACCCACGGCAGCTCCCACCGCCCTTCCCCCTCGTCCAGCTTCGGCAGCGGGACAGGCTTGCCCTGGCGTTTGAGCTGTGTCCGTTCCCAGAGCTTGGCGTACTTCCAGAACGTGTAATAGACGTGCATACCGACGGAGATGAGGCCGCGGGAGCCGTCGAGGAAGCCGAGGTTGAAGAAGAAGTCGCGGACGAACTTGGCGATGGGGTGGCCGAGGATGCCGAAGATGTTCGTCGTCCGGCCGTCGATGAACATCTGCGCGGCGCCCCAGTCCGCATAGCGCGTCATCTTGGCGATCATGTGGTCGAAGGTGCGGATGTAGTAGTGATCCATCTTCTGTGACAGGCGGCCGGTGGCGCCGTCGACGACGAGGTCGGCGTGGACGCGTTTGTTCGGGTAACGGGCGTGGCCCCGATGAAAGAGCCGCGTGACGCGGTCGCGCTGCAGGCCGGAGTAGCGCACCGGCTTGCCGAGCATGAAGTTGAGGCGGCCGACCGAATAGGCCCAGAGATCGAGCGGACCGCCGAGCGTGCGCAGGATCTCGTCGCGCAGCCTGGGTGTCACCCGCTCGTCGGCGTCGATGACGAAGATCCAGTCGTGCCTGGCGCGGTCGATGGCGTAGTTCTTCGCGGACGCCGCGCCGAGGTACTCGCGCTGCTCGATGCGCACGCGCGGAAACGTCTGGCGGACGAGCTCGACCGTGCCGTCTTTGGAAAACGAATCGAGCAGGTAGATCTCGTCCGCCCACTCCACGGAACGAAGGCAGTCCTCGATGTTCTCGATCTCGTCGAGGGTGTGGATGAGGACGGAGACCGGCGCACGCGGCATGACGAGCCGGATTGTAGCGTCACGATTCAGATCATTAACATCCGGAAACAATCACTCGCGCGGACTACTCGTGATCGCGGTCCAGACCGTACACTTTCCCGATGCGCATCCGCCTCCTGACCTTCGCCGCTCTCGCCCTCGCCGCTTGTGCCCACACCTCCCCGCCACAGACGCGCGCCTTCATCCTCGGCGGACACCGAGCCGGGACGGAAACGGTGACGACGAGCGGCAATACCCGGACGATCGACTTCGAGTTCAACGACCGAGGGCGAGGCCCGAAGACGCACTCGGTCATGATGATGGATGCGCACTCCGTCACGACGTCGTTGAAGAACGACGGCTATGACTATTTCAAGGTTCCGGTGGTGGAGACGTTCGCCAACGGAGCATGGTCCAACGGCGCCGAGAGCGGCAGCGCGCCAAGCGGCAATGCATTCTTCGTCTCCATGTACGGCCCGCCCGAGGAGACGGCGGTGCTGGCGCGCGCTCTGCTCGCGGCGCCGCAGCAGCGGCTGACGCTTCTGCCGGCCGGCGAGGGATCGATCCGGAGAGCCGGTGACCTGACCGTCTCTGCCGGCGGGAAAACGCAGCACGTCACCTGCTACGAGATCAACGGTCTTGGATTCACCCCGTCACCGGTGTGGCTCGACGACCGCAACGAGCTGTTTGCGTCGGCCTCGTCGTGGTCGTCGGTCATCGCCGATGGCTGGGATTCCGTCGTGCCCCGGTTGCTGGAAGCGCAGGACAAGTGGCGCGATGAGGCAGTGGCGCGCGCTGCTGCGCGCCTCGCGCACACCCCCTCGGGCGGCGGAATGGTCATCACCAACGCACGGCTCTTCGATCCGGTGACGATGACCACGACACCCGGAACGACGATCGTCATCCGCGGCAATCGGGTCGAGTCCGTCGGCGCCGGCATCGCGTCACCGGAGGGACTGGAGCGGATCGACGCGCGGGGCCGCACGGTCATCCCGGGGCTGTGGGACATGCACACGCACAACTCGCCGGACGACGGGATGCTCGACATCGCCAACGGCATCACCTCGGTTCGCGATCTGGCCAATGACACCGACTTCCTGCTCAACCTGCGGAAGAAGTACGAGCGCGGCGACGCCATCGGGCCGCGCATCGTCATGGCCGGCATCATCGACGGCCCGGGCCCGTACGCGGGGCCGACGAAAGTGTTGGTCGATAACGAGGAGCAGGCACTTGCCGCGGTCGACAACTACGCCAAGCTCGGCTACGAGCAGATCAAGATCTACAGCTCGGTCAAGCCGGAGCTGGTGCCGCCGATCGTCCGGAGGGCACATGAGCACGGGTTGCGCGTCAGCGGACATATCCCGGCATTCATGCGCGCCGAGGATGCCGTGCGCGACGGCTATGACGAGATCCAGCACACCAACTTCCTCTTTCTCAACTTCTGGCCTGACATCCAGGACACGCGCACGCCGGTCCGCTTCACGGCTGTGGGGGAGCGCGCGGCGGCGCTCGACCTGCAGTCGCCGCCGGTGCAGGCCTTTCTCGGTACGCTGCGAGACAAGAAGATCGTCATCGATCCGACGTTGGCGATCTTCGAGGGGATGTTCGTGGCGCGCAAAGGGGCGATGTCGCCGGGCTATACGGCCATCGCCGAACGCCTCCCGCCGCAGGTACGCCGCGGCTTTCTGAGCGGCGGCTTGCCGGTACCCGAGGGAATGGACCAGCGCTACCGCGACTCGTTCCGCAACATGCTGGCGATGGTGAAGGCGCTCTACGACAATCACGTCCCGATCGTCGCCGGCACCGATGCCATGGCCGGCTTCTCGCTGCACCGTGAGCTGGAGCTCTACGTCCAGGCAGGAATCCCTCCCGCCGCGGTGCTGCGCATCGCCACCCTAGGCGCCGCCAGCGTCATGAAGCACGACGACGTGCTCGGCACGGTCGCCCCCGGCAAGCTGGCCGATCTCGACATCATCGACGGCGATCCGTCGATGAACATCAGC
>DATLWH010000119.1:0-4256 GCA_035576505.1 Thermoanaerobaculia bacterium
CGGTACAGCAAAGTCGCGTTCATCGCATCTCCTTCGAGTGAATGTGGAGTTACACCCGCGATCGTAGCAGCGGCGAGAGGCTCGAGGTGCAGCGATTCACACCCGCTGGCGCTCATCGAACCACTGGCCTCGGACCATGAAATCCGAGTTACGCTACGCGGTCGAACAACGCCGAGATCGGAAAACGCGGCAATGAAACACCGACACCGTCTGTTTGATACGTGCGGGACCTGATACGATCCCCAAACGCGAGCATGAAAGGCCCCAGACAAAAAATCATCCGGACGTTCCGGATTGAACACTTCCCCTGGATGAAACGACGGTAGAGTTAATCCGGTTTGCTCGGTGACCATCGGACTCTTCCGGCACCTTTCATGACGACTCCGAGATTCAGCCCTGACTCGGTCTGACCCCTCCCAGCCCCATCGTCCCTGAGCTCCCGGCGAAATACTGCAAACCATCCGTGCGCGGCTAAGGCCGTCACGCGCGAAAGACACTTGATGACTACATACACGTTTCCGATTACCTCAGATCTACCGATTACCTCAGATCTACCGCAGGAAAAAACCAAGCGGAGCGTGGATGCCCCGATCGTCTCCACCCTGGGTTCCGAACCGTGGAACGAACCATGGTGGCGAATCGCTGAAGGTGACCGTCCGACGTTCTTCTATATCCTGGCCATTCACCTCCTTGCCGCGGTCGGTATCGTGTTCTTCGCCACGCCCGGCTGGCGCGTGATGGTGGCGACGGCCGTTCTGGCCTGGATCGGCGGACTCGGCGTGACCGTGTGTTACCACCGCACTCTCGCGCACACGGCGCTTCGGCTCCATCCGGTCGTGAAGCACCTCTTGATCTTCTTTGCGATGTTCAACGGCTCCGGCTCTCCCGATTCATGGACCGCGAACCACCGCCAGCATCACTCGAAGGTCGAGTCACCCGAGGACATCTCCAGCCCCTCGATCGGCGGCTTCTGGTGGGCACACCTGCGGTGGCTCTGGCAGGCCGGCAATGTTCCACTCTCGCGCTGGTGCCCGGATCTGGACAAACGGGAGTATCGCTTCTGGAGACGGATGCAGACTCCCCTGCTCGCGGTATCGCTCTTCGGAGGCCTTGCCTTCGGGCTGCCGGCATTCTTCTGGCTCGGACCGATGCGTCTGGTGATGTCTCTTCATGCGCAGTGCTTCGTCAACAGCATCGCCCATATGCGGCAAGGGCGGGAGCCCGGCCAGGACTCATCTCAGAACGTTGCATGGCTCGCCGTGATTCACTTCTTTCAAGGTGAAAACTGGCACGGCAACCATCACGCGAAGCCTTCTTCGGCACGCTTCGGATGGAGACTCTGGCAGCTCGACTTCGGCTGGTACGCGATCTGGCTGCTGGAGGCGGTCGGTCTGGCCACATCCGTAAAACGTCCTTCGACTCGGGAGGCGTAAAGCGCGGTCTCGGGGTACTCGCGGTTTCGGAGTTGCGTGGTCTCGTCTGCGTCGATCACGCCTGAAAACGTAGGTCGGACTCTCCAGTCCGACCCAGACCGTACTGGAAACCGGCTAACCGGATCGAGCCCTGTAGGCCATGTAGGCGAAGATCGCCACGAGAAGGACGAGGAAGACTCTGCCCATTCCGAGCATCCGGGTGTGCGCCACATGGCGAGTTCCTCTTGGTTTGATTCCGGTCACGGCAGCGATCGCGGTGAGCAGCGCTGCCAAGCCAAGCCACATGAACCAAGTCATACCAGGGGACCGCTACAAGAGGCGAGCCAACCTAACCCGCCGACAGAAGCTCGCGTTGGTGATCTTCGTGGTGGCGGTGGCTGCGCGGCTGGGATTCGTCGCGGTCTGCGGAAGCATCGCCACGCCGGACACAGCCGGGTATCAACTTCTCGCGCAGAACCTCGTTCACTTCCACGCGTTCAGCGCCAGCGAGAAGCCGCCGCTGCAAACGGCCATCTTCCGGCCGCCCGTCTACCCATTCTTCCTGGCGCTGCTATCGCCGGCCGGTCACCCCGCGATCATCCCCGCCATCGCGCAAGGTGTTCTCGACGCCCTCGTTTGCGCAATGCTGTTCCTCATGGCGTCGCGTGTCGCGCGCCCCCCGTTCGCCGTTGCGGTCTCTCTCCTGTATGCACTTCACCCGGGCGCGATTGCGGCCTCCGCGACGCTGCTCAGCGACGCCTTGTTCACGGCGTTGCTCTTCGCGGCGGGCTGCCTGGCAATGATGGCGGCGGAGCGGATGAGCTCCACGCTGGCTTTGTTTTCCGGCGTCACCTTCGGCCTGGCGACGCTCTGCCGGTCGATCGGCGTCCTGGTTCTGATAGCCGTCGCCTGCGTGCTGATCGTGCGCCGGTTTCGCCGGATGGCTCTGGTTCTCGCCCTGGGCGCGGTCATCCTGATCGCACCGTGGATCGTCCGCTCGTCACGAGTGGCAGGGCGGTTTGTCTTCATTCAGGCACCCTCATTCATCAACTGGTACGTTCCGACTCTGTGGTGGATCGATCAGAATGATGAGACGGCGATCTGGCGGTACTTCTACATAGAGGATCCCTACGGCGTACGCCTCAACGCATCAGCAACGCCGGCCGAGGTGATGCGCGCGGAGGACTTCGGGCGAAGTCAGGCCATCGTCAACGTCCGCAGGAATCCGGGCAACTATCTCCTCTCCCGGGCCCGGGCATTCCCGCACCTGTTCCTCAGCACCTTCGACCGCTTCACAGGAATCAATCGTTCGCTTGGCGATGTCGCCCGCGTTCACGACGTCGGCTCTCTGGCGATTAAACTCGCCCTGATGCTGCTCTTCACGGCACTGCCGATGGTGGCCGCATGCCTCGGGCTCAGCGCCTCGCGGCGAACCCTCGCCGCTTCGCTGGCCGCGGCGGTCTGGATCGTCACCCTGGCCGTTCACATCCCGATGTGGATCGAGTTCCGCTACTGGCTTCCTGCCATGCCGTTTCAGTTCGTTACCGCGGCGATCGGACTCGAGGTCGCGTTCGACCGTGACCGAAGCCGGTCACGCCCGTTCACCGCAACCGGGCGTCCATCGTGATCTCGGCGTTCAATAATCAGGGCGAAACCCTTCTCCTGCTTCTCGAGCGTCACAATCAAAGCTCGCCGGCGGCACAGAAGCTCGCGGTTGCCGCCGGCGAACCGAGGTACCTACATCGTAAGCGAGGCGTTACCGGCTCCAGTAACCAGGAACCCAGTAATAGCCACGGCGCTCGCGCACCCAGCGTCCGGGGACCCACACCGCATAGCGATGAGGCCGGCGAACCCACACACCGCTCCTCCAGGCATAGGCCCGACCGTCCCAGGCGTGATACCCAGGCTGCCAGACATAGCCCGGCCCCGGCGCCAGCACTGGTCGTTCAACGACGACCGGCGGCGGGCCGATCCGCAGATAGATACGCGTCCTCGCTTCCGCCACGGGGATGCTGAGCAGCCCCGTCAGCAGAGCCATCGTCATCAGTCGCGATAACGTTCTCATGATTGCCTCCGCGATAATGGCGTGCGAAGGGGATGCCTACTGACGCGGCTGACCTCGGTTGCTTACAGGTCAAAACGCCAGATGGCCTGGGGCCAGCCGGCGGCTCGCCCCATCGAAGCTTGCGTCGCCGCCGGCTGAGCGGTGTGCTCAGGCCTTCAACGTGCGTTACCGGCGCCAGTAACCAGCCACCCAGTAGTGGCCGCGACGCTCGTGAACCCAGCGTCCGGGGACCCACATCGCGTGGCGACGAGGCGGACGAACCCATACACCGCTTCTCCACGCATAGGCCCGGCCGTTCCATTCGTGATAACCGGGTTGCCAGGCATAGCCCTGCCCCGGCGCCACCACAACCCGCTCCACGACGGCCCGGGGCGGGGCGATCTGCAGATAGATTCGCGTCCTGGCTTCCGCCACGGGAATGCTGAGCAGCCCCGTCAAAAGAGTCAGAACCATCATTCGGGAAAACGTTCTCATAGGACCTCCGTAATGATGCTCTGCGAACGAGATGCCGAGTCCGCTGCAGACCGTCAAACGCGGCCGCGTCCCGATGAGAGTGCCCCGATATGATCAGCAAAGACTTCGTTGAAGAGCGCCCCCGGCCGTCGCTCTCGCAACCTCTCCACAATGGCCGGCCCTTCCATCCCCAGTTTGTGAAGGATGACGCCGGCGATCAAGGCGGAACGGTTGAACCCCATACCGCAATGGGAGAGGACACGGTGTCCACTTTCGATGAGATGCGCGCCGAGGAGCGCCACCGCCTCCAGCCGCGCAGGATCCGG
>DATLWH010000120.1:0-7947 GCA_035576505.1 Thermoanaerobaculia bacterium
GGAGTATAGGGTCCGGCGTTTCGGCAAGTCAATGCGACAAATCTGCCATTTCTCTCAGAGCCGGCACGGCCGGCTGCGTTGACTGCCCAAGGCACGATCGCCTTTGACTGATCTATGCAGGAAAAACCTCGGTTACGTCAGGCCAAGACTAACAGCGTCATCATGACGATGAGGTAAATGTTTGATGCCATAAACAGCCGGCGAGCCCGGACGGGCGTCCGGGAGGCCAGGAAGGCGAAGCTGGCAACGGTCAGGGCCGCTCCGGCGATGACTGCGCCGGCGAGATAGATGAAGGTCGCCAGGCCAAATAGCGGCGGAAGGATGCTCACGGTGAGGAGAGCGAAACTGTAGAACACGGCATGCCGGGCTGTGGCGTGGCCGTCCTGGTCGCGCACGGCCAGCATGGCGAATCCACCGCGGGCGTAGTCGTCGCGATACATCCAACTGATGGCCATGAAATGCGGGAGTTGCCAGAAAAAGAGGATGGCGAAGATGATGAAGCCGCCCGCGCCGAGCGAACCGGTCGCGGCCGTCCATCCCATCAACGGCGGAATCGCCCCTGGGATCGCGCCGATGATCGTGCAGATGGTCGAGACACGCTTGAGCGGCGTGTAGATGAAGATGTAGCTGGTGAGCGTGAATGCTCCGAGCCCGGCGGTGAGCCAATTCACAGCCATCCCGAGGTACACGGTGCCGATCACGGCGATGGCGACCGAGAACAGAAGAGCGGCACGCGGCGAAATGCGTCCATCGGGCAGCGGCCGGAGCCGCGTGCGGCGCATCTTGCCGTCGTATTCGCGCTCGACGTATTGATTGAGCGCGTTCGTGCCGGCCGCAACGAGCGCCGTGCCCACCAGGGTATTGACGAGGAGCGCCCAATCGACGTGCGGAACGGCGAAGAGGTAACCGGCCGCCGTCGTGATCAGGACCATCATCACGATGCGGGACTTCGACAGTTCGAGGTAATCGCGGGAGATGCTGGCAAACCCTGCCGGCCGCGCCAGAGCGAGCACGTCACTCATGCCGTAACCTCAGTTGCCAGAAGCGTCCCGGACGGCTGGCGGCGCGTCCGCCAACCGATCGTACGCGCCGTCAGCGCGGTGATGAGCGAAAGGCCGAGCGTCGCCGCGCCGGTCATGACGTGCACGCTCGTGATGACCGGCTGCTTGCCGCTCCAGACGACGTAGCCGCCGAGCATGATCTGGACGGCTACCAGCGTCACCAGCAGGTTCGAGAGCTGCCGGAGCGGATGGAGCGACTCGAATCGCCGCAGACGAATGGCCGTGTAGATCACCAGCGCGGCCACACAAACACCGCCGGCGCGATGCGCAAAGTTGACGGCGACAGCGAGGCTCGTAAAGGGCGGCACGAGAGACCCGAACGACAAGGGGAAATCAGGAATTGCCAGTCCGGCACCGAGGTGGCGCATCGTGGCACCGATGAGGATCTGCACATACGTGACCAGGACGAGCAGCGATGTGAGTCCGATCGGAGCATCGCCCTTCTCCATCGCGCGCGAGGCGCGGAACCAGGTCGAGGTGAAAAAGGCGATGGAGGCGTTGAGGCAGAAGAAGATCTCGGCGAGGCCGGCGTGGGCGATGGAGACGGAGTGCGGAAGCAGCAACAGCACCGTCACGCCGCCGAGGACTCCCTGCGCCACGACCGCGCCTACGGAGCACCAACCCAGGATGCGCGCCACGCGCTTCGGTTCACGCAGTTGCAGCCAGATGGCCTGGATCACGGTCAGCAGGCCGACCGTGGCCGCGATCATGCGATGGCCATGCTCGTAGAAGATCCCGCCGACCATCGGCGGCATGACCATTCCGTAGGAAAGCGGCCAGTCCGGAACGGCCAGGCCGGAGCCGGTCGAGGTGACCATCGCTCCCGCGAAGATGAGGAACAGCGTCGCGCCGGCCACGACCTTGGTGAAACGCCGCAGCCACACCGGGGTCTCGTCGGAATGCCGCAAGGCCTCGGGTGACGCTTCGAAAGAAGGTTTCATTGCCTAGGAGCCGCCGATACTGGTTTGCGCCGGCGGCGCCGCCGCCAGCCATTTCGCGAATGCCTCTTTCGAGTGGACGAACATCTGCCCGCGCATCCGGTAGTGTCCCAGACCGCAGAGCTGTGCGCAGGCGATCTCCCACTTGTCGCTATCCGCGTTCGTCTCGTTCGTCTTGACGGGAGTGAAGTGGATGGCGATCTCCATTCCCGGGATGGCGTCCGTTTCGACGCGCATGACGGGCAGCTTGAAGCTGTGGATGACGTCCTTGGACGTGACGTGAATGATCACCGGCCGGTTGACCTGGAGGTGCAGGTCGTTGAGCGTGACGATGTCGTCTTTCGCGTGCGGGTCGGTGAGATCGAGCCCGAGGGGGTTCGATGAGGTGACGAGCTTGACGTCGCGCCTGCCGAAGATTCCGTCCGGTCCCGGATACTGGACGTTCCAGGCGAACTGCTCGGCCACAACCCGAAGCTCCAGCGGGTTTTCCGATGCCGGCGGCACTTGCGTCCACCGGGACCACATGGGAATGGAGAAGACGACCAGAAGGATGACTTCGACCACGGCCACGCCGGCCTCGGTGTATGTGGAGAAGTGACTCTTGACGCCGTGGTAACTCGCCTTCGGATTCCGTTTGGCGTTATAGCGCCACAGCGTATAGGCGAAGAAAAGGCCCCATCCGACGAACAGCACCAGCATCAGCCAATGCACGTTCGCGCTGAGACGGTCCAGGCCAGGACCATGTGCCGAAGCGTCGACCGGCATGAACTGCGCGAGAAATTTTTCCATGATGCTTCCCTTTCGGCGCGTGTTAGTGCGCCGCTCCTCCCTCGATCACGTGGAACGACTCCCGCAACCGGCGCAACTCCCTGGCGCGCCGCCAGAAACTCCAGAACATGGCCACGAATCCGACCTGCACGAAGCCGATCACGCCGAGGAGAAAGATGATGGCGTTATTCGAGCTCTTCGTCATCGGCGAATTCGGCGCACCGTAACAGACCGGGCAGGCCGACAGGATCGCCGGAACCAGCAACAGCGCGATGGCGATGCCAACGAATCGTGCCTGGCGCGTCATGGCAGCTCCTTCAGCTTGTGAAACACGCGCTTTCCGTACCAGATGAGCGAAGCGCCAAAGGCCACCCCGAAGACGGCCATCCACACGCCGAGAGCACTTCGCGTAGCCATGAACTCGCGCACACCCCATACCGTGAGATACAGCGTCAGGGCCACTGACACGGTAATGAAGACGATATGGAAGACGCGCAGGGACATTTACGATCCGAATGGGTTGGCGTGATGGCTGACCGGCAGCGTCATCAGGAAGATGAAAAAGATGACCGTGAGAATGAGCACGCCGTAGATGACCTTCTTCTCCGACAGCAGGTGCATGAAGAAGCCCGCCACCAGAAACCCCTTCACCGAGGCGATGATCAGGGCCACGATGATCGCGGTGTGGACAGGCAGCTTCAGTCCATAGCAGGCACCGACGGTGATGGCGGTCAGTACGGCCAGTCCGATGAAGACCGTTAGATAGACGCGCATCTCCGCGCGGATCTGCTCCGGGCTGTGATGGTGGGCATTGGGGTCACCCACGCCGGCGTGCTCGTGCACGTCGACGCCTGGCTCCACTGCGGCTGCTGGATCGGTCACGTCGTGCTCCTCCTACATGAGGTACAAAACCGGGAAAAGGAAAATCCAGACCAGGTCGACGAAATGCCAGTAGAGGCCCACGACCTCGATCCGGTTGGTAAAGCGCTCCGGATCGTGCGCCCACATCTTCGCGCCCGGCCCGAGGAAGTAGAGAAAGACGATCACGCCGCCGATGATGTGAAGACCGTGCAACCCGGTCAGCGTGAAGTAGATGGCGAAAAAGTTGTTCGTCTTCGGGAAGTTGTGCTCGCGAAACTCGTGACCGTACTCGAAGGCTTTGTTGACGAGGAAGATCAGGGCGCAGAGGATCGTCGCCGAAATGTAGATGCGGCCCCACTTGAGATTGCCGAGCCGCAGTTGAGACCAGGCCATGACGACGGTAACGCTCGACACGATGAGGATGAACGTGTTGAACGTGGCCAAGGGGACGTTGAGCATCTCGTATCCGCGCGGCCATGTCTCCGCGCCGGTGCGCAGAAGGATCAGCGACGAGAAGAGCGCGCCGAACAGCATGACCTCGGAGGCCAGGAAGAGCCAGATGCCGAGCTTGGCGTTGTAAACGCCCGTGTCCGGACGGGGATGAACGTTGTACGGGATCTCCAGCTCTGCGTGTCCGACTGAAGCGTGCGCGTCCATCAATTCTCCCTCATGGCCACTGCCGTCGACGGCAGCAAGGTGCCGCCGCGCGGCGCGGGCTCAGGCACGGCAGGCATGTGCTGCGGAATGAACTCCGCTTCCTCTCCGGGGACGTTGTACTCGTAAGGTCCGCGATAGACGACCGGCAGAACTTCGAAATTGCCGTGCGCCAGCGGAGGCGACGTGGTGGCCGCCCACTCCATCGTCGTCGCTTCCCACGGGTTCGAGCCGAGCCCCTCGTCGCGGTGGCCGAGCGCCGCGTGAATGGCGTTGTAGAAGAAGTTGAGGATGAACGGTACCTGAGCGACCAGCAGGCCGATGGCGCAGATGGACATGAACGGATTCGTCTGCGCAGCGATCTGCTTGGCATGCGCGTATTGCATTCCGCCGTCATAGAGGCGGCGCGACACGCCCGCCAGACCCTGGGCGAACATCGGGAAGAAGATCCCGTTGATGCAGACGAACGAGATCCAGAAGTGTACGCGCCCCCAGAAGTCGTTGAGCTTGCGCCCCGTCACCTTCGGGAACCAGTAGTAGATCCCGCCGAACATGGCGAAGATCGTCCCCGGCGCGACCACGTAGTGGAAGTGGCCGATGACGTAATACGTGTCGTGCAGATGGATGTCGGCAGCGGCCAGGCCGAGCGGCAGCCCTGTCAATCCACCGATGCCGAACATCGGCAGGAAGGCCAGCGCGAACAGCATCGGCGTCGTAAATCGTATCGAGCCGCCCCATAGGGAAATGAAGAGAGAGCTGAGGATGATGACCGACGGAATGGAGATGATCATTGTCGTCGTCTGGAAGAAGGCGCTGATCGTCGTTCCCATGCCCGTCAGGAACATGTGGTGCGCCCACACGACGAAGGACATGAATCCGAGGAAGACGGTGGCGAACACCATCGACTTGTAGCCCCACAGCGGCTTGCGCGTACCGTTGGCGATGATCTCCGCCACGATTCCCATGGCCGGAAGAATCAGCACGTAGACCTCGGGATGGGCCAGGAACCAGAAGAGGTGCTGCCACAGCAGCGGATTGCCGCCGCCGGCATTCGTGAGTGCCTGTCCGCTCACCACGAGCCCGCTCGGCAGGAAGAAGCTCGTGCCGGCCACGCGGTCCATGAGCTGCAGCACCGCGGCCGCCTCGAGCGGCGGGAAGGCCAGCAACAGCAGGAACGACGTGACGAACTGCGCGTGCACGAAGAAGGGGAAGCGCATGTACGACAGCCCCTTGGCCCGCAACTGAACGATCGTCACGATGAAATTGACCGACCCGAGGAGCGAGGAGGTGATGAGAAAAACCATCCCGACCAGCCACCAGGTCTGCCCCTGCGAGGCGATGACCGACAGCGGCGGATACGACGTCCAGCCCGACTGTGCCGTGCCGCCCGGAGCGAAGAAGCTGGCCAGCATGATCAATCCGCCCGGCGCATAGCACCAGTAGCTGATCATGTTGAGCTTCGGGAAGGCCATGTCGGGCGCGCCGATCTGCAGCGGAACGAGGTAGTTGCCGAAAGCTCCGACGGCCAGCGGCACGATCCCGAGGAAGATCATGATCGTGCCATGCATCGCTCCGAGCTGGTTGTAGGCCTCAGGGAGGAGCACGCCGCCGGGGGCGCGCGACTCGCCGAGCACCTTCATGACGTTGAAGGCGGTTCCCGGCCAGCCGAGCTGCAGCCGCATCAGGATCATGAGGCAAAAGCCGAGCATCAGGAACAGCAAGGCGGTGAAGCCGTACTGAAGCCCGATCCATTTATGGTCCGTGGAGAAAACGTAGCGCCGGATCCATGGCAGATGATGCCCGCCATGCTCGCCGCCCTTTTCATCTTCCATGACGCGCAATGCTTCGCGGAGCGCCTTGTGCGCCTCGTCCGCGTACATCCATTGCGAACCTACCCGGATCTGTCGTCTCAATGCCATTGCGGCTCCTGGCTGTCGGCTGTAGAACCGTTATCCCTTGAAGGTGAAGTTCAGCGCCTTTGACTCTTTGGCGCCGACGGTGACCTGTTGCTCCTGCTGCCCATACTTCTCATGCCACGCCACGACGGTGTAGGAGCCGGGCGGCAGGTTGGAGATCGTGAACGAGCCGTTCGTCTGGGAAACCGAATAGAACGGGTGGGGCATGACGGCCATGTACGACTTCATCCATCCGTGCACGTCGCACTTGACCTTGAACGGCGTCATCTCGGGCTTGTCGAACTTCTTCGTCGAGACCATCCCCTGCACGGGCTGGCCCTCATTGAACTGCGAATTGGCGACGGGGAGGGCGTGGATGTTGTGCAGCGTGGCGTCGTCGTTCTTGATCTGCAACGCCTGGCCGACCATCACGGCGTTGACGTGCGGATAGTAGCGGCAGCCCTTCTGGTCGATGGTGGCCGGCGTCGCCGGCGGGGTGAAATTGCCCTTGATGTCTTTGATGTAGACGAAGACATTGGCCAGCTCGCCGGCCGGTCCGACGACCACATCCTCCTCGGTGGCCGGGGCGCTGGCGTGTTGCGACTGGCAGTACGGATCGGCCGACATCTGAATGTTGGTCATCTTCGGCGCGGTCCCTTCGAACTTCACGACACCGGTGAGCGTTGCGGCGTCGGCTGACACCGCGGCGGCGGCGGGAGCCGCGGCAGCGGGAGCGCCGGAGGCGGTGCTCGTCGCGGAAGCCGTCTTCTGGACTTCGTCATCCTCGCCCTGGTCTTCTTTCGACGTCTCTTTGCCTTTGCCGCAGGCGATCGAGAAGACGAGGGTGCTTGCAAACAGCAGCGATACGAATTTCTTCATGGTCATCATCTCCTGTATTTCTAACGTCCGGGTCCGCTGCCTGCCGCCGGCACGGCGCGCTGATTGCGCGTCGATTTCGCCGCGGGGGCCACGGGCGGCGGCAACGACGGTTGCGGCATTGCGATCGCCGGCACGGTGCCCTCCGGCGCCGCCGACCGCATCTGCGTAATGCCGATGCTCCAGATGTAATCGCGCAGGTAATCGGTCAAGGCGACCACATCACCCATGGTGCGTTTCAGTTCCTTCTCGTTGTTTCCGAACAGCGGCAGAAGCGCGACCTTGAACTGCGCAAACTGCGGCGAATCGATGGCCAGCGCCAGCGGCGACTGGAACCCGCCCGTCGCCGCGTCGCGCGGGAAGTTCGTCGGCATGCGCGTTCCGGGGATCATCTCGTTCGGACGGCGGATCCAGTCCGAGATCCAGTCGTGACGCAGACGCATCCGCGCCAGCGTGAGATTCGGCGCCAGAGACGTCGAGTCGGCGGTATTCGGTATCGGGGGATTCTCGGGATTCACCGGCGTCAGGCCGTGGCACTGGGCACAGCGAAGCATCGTGAAGACCTGCTTGCCGATGGCGACGCTCTGCGGCGACGGATTGACGCCGCGCGTCGTATCGAACTCCTCTCCCTTTCCTGCTTCGGCAAAGAAGGTGACGAGGGTATTCGCTTCCTGGTCGGTGAAGTGGAACGTCGGCATGCGGACGCTCAACCACGGCCGGATCTTCATCACCGTCGGGTCTTTGAGGAAGTTGAAGAGGAAGGGCGACTGGGCACGGGCGCCTTCCGGGGAGAGATCGGGCGGCAGGAAGTTCGCGTCGGCGATCGTCGAGGCGATGGCCCGCCCGCGTCCGTCGACCACGTGGCAGGCGCGGCAATTGTGCTGTGAGACACGC
>DATLWH010000121.1:0-3686 GCA_035576505.1 Thermoanaerobaculia bacterium
AAACCGTATCGAGGGCGATCCCTCCGTTTCGTTCCGGCAGCGATTTGCTCTTCTGTACGAAAAGGGCCCGTATCTGCTCTATACGCTGCACAAAGAGTTGGGCGATACCGTATTTCTCACGTTTCTGAAGTCCTATCAGAAGTCATTCGCCTGGAAAGTTGGCACGACCAAGGATGTGGCCGGTCTCCTTAGCTTCATCACCAAGAAGGACTACAAGCCGTTCTTCGACCAGTACTTCTGGGGAACGGCCATGCCGCAGTAATTCGGATCCAGGGAGCCGAGGTGGGCCACGATCTTGTCCCTTAGCGCCACGCTGTCAATGGACACGTCTCAGGTCCAGATAGTTGTCTGGTGTCTGACGCTCGTCGTGGGCGGGATCGGCGCCTACAAAGGCATCCGCGAGCTGCGGATGAGCACGGAGGCCCGGACGACGGAGCTGCGCTGGAAGCAGGCCGCCGTGGCGCGCGATCTCCTGAGCGAAATTCACCACGGCTTTTATTCGTCCTCGGCCGTTCAGATGTTCGACTGGTGGTGTTGCACACGATGTTACACGGTCAAGCACGACGGGATCGTCCTTGTGCCCGATGCCGGCGAAAACGGCTTGATCGAGATCGCCACCGATGACGTCCGCGCCGCTCTCTCGCGGCCAACGCACCAGCAGATCGGCGAAAAAGAGATCTTCATCCGCGATTGTTTTGACTGGTTCTTTTACTACGTCGACCGCATCGACCAGTACGTTCTCAACGGTCTCGTGACGATCGAAGACGTCGCGGCCGTGTTCAATCCCTACTCCAAGCTAGTGTCCGGGGAGCGCGCGTTGTTCGAAGGCTTCATGAAGCAACATGAGTATCACTACGCCGTGCACTTCTTTCGCCGCGACCTCCCCTCGTACCTCCCGTCCCTGGACTCCTGATCCGGCCGGCCGATCGGGGGCCGTGTCGGTTAGAATCCGAGACGCTACCCACGATGTCGTTCGCTCACCTCCACCTTCACACCGAATACTCCCTCCTCGACGGCGCGAGCCGCCCCGACGAGCTGGCCAAGCGCGTGGCCCAGCTCGGGATGCCGGCCTGTGCCATCACCGACCACGGCAACATGTTCGGGGCGGTCGAGTTCTACAACGCCATGAAGAAGGAGAAGGTCAAGCCGATCATCGGCTGCGAGATGTACGTCGCCTACGGCTCACGCTTCGACAAGGCAGGCGTCGAAGACGGGCAGGCCGACGCCGGCGCGAACAATCACCTCATCGTGCTGGCCGCCAACAACGAGGGGTACCGGAACCTCGTCAAGCTCGTCTCGGCCGGATACACCGAGGGCTTCTACTACAAGCCGCGCATCGACAAAGAGCTGCTGCGCGCGCATCGCGAGGGGCTGATCGTTCTCTCCTCCTGTCTGAAAGGGGAGGTGTCGCAGGCGCTGGCCGGCGGCAATCCGACAAAGGCCAAAGAGGCCGCGCTGCAGTACAAAGAGATCCTGGGCGCGGACAACTTCTTCCTCGAGATCCAGGACCACGGAATCCCCGACCAGCAGAAGATCGTCCCGATGATGGCCAGGCTCGGCGACGAGACCGGCCTTCGCCTGGTTGCCACCAACGACTCGCACTACCTCTCCAAGGACGACGCCTTCGCCCACGAGGTCCTGCTCTGCATCGGCACCGGCAAGACGCTCGGCGACGAGAAGCGGATGAAGTTCTACAGCGACGACTTCTACGTCAAGAGCCCCGACGAGATGCGCCGCATCTTCAGCGGCTACGGCGAGGCGATCGACAACACCGTGAAGATCGCCGAGCGCGTCAACGTTTCCCTCGACGTCAGCGGCCATCACCTGCCGAAGTTCCCGGTACCGCCGGGGAAGGACCTGGCCGGTTACTTCGCCGAGGTGGCGCGGGCCGGGTTGGAACGGCGGCTCAAGGCGGCCGCGCCGCTCTTCGCGGCCAAGAAGAAGAAACACGAGCCGCAGGAGTACCACGACCGCCTCCAGACCGAGATCGACATCATCATGTCGATGGGATTCCCCGGCTACTTCCTGGTGGTCTGGGACTTCATCAAGTTCGCCAGAGACAACGGCATCCCCGTCGGCCCCGGCCGCGGCTCCGGCGCCGGCTCGCTGGTGGCCTATTCGATGGGCATCACCGACGTCGATCCGCTCGACTACGACCTTCTCTTCGAGCGTTTCCTCAACCCCGAGCGCATCTCCATGCCCGACATCGACATCGACTTCTGCATGAACCGGCGCGGCGAGGTGATCGAGTACGTCCGCCGCAAGTACGGCGCGGACAAGGTGGCGCAGATCATCACGTTCGGGACGATGGCGGCCAAGTCGGTGGTGCGCGACGTCGGCCGCGTCCTGGGGTTGCCGTACGGCCTCGTCGACAAGGTGGCCAAGACCATCCCGGCCGGGCCGGATGTGACGCTGCTCTCGGCGGCGAGAGATTCACCGGCGCTGATCGAGGCGATGAAGAACGATCACGAGGTCGAGCGCATCATCGAGATCGGCGCGAAGCTCGAAGGCCTCTCGCGCCACGCCGGCATGCACGCCGCCGGCGTCGTCATCACGCCGGAGCCGGTGACGAACTACGTGCCGCTCTACCGCACGAACCGCGACGAAATCGTGACGCAGTACGACATGCGCATCGTCGAGAAGATGGGTCTTCTCAAGATGGACTTCCTCGGCCTGCGCACCTTGACGGTCATCGACGACGCCATCAAGTCGGCCAGAGCGGCCGAAGGAATCTCCATCGACATCGAGAACCTTCCGCTCGACGACCCGGAAGTCTTCCGCCTGTTTCAGGAAGGGCGTACCAAGGGCGTCTTCCAGTTTGAATCCGGCGGCATGGTCGACCTGCTGCGCAAGTCGCGGCCGACGAAGTTCGAGGACCTGGCCGCCCTCAACGCCCTCTACCGCCCCGGCGCGCTCGACGCCGGCATGGTCGACGAGTTCGTCCGCCGCAAGAACGGCCTCTCCAAGGCGAAGTATCTCGTCCCGGCCATGAAGGAGATCCTGGAGGAGACCTACGGGGTCATCGTCTACCAGGAGCAGGTCATGCAGATCGCCCAGCAGGTGGCCGGCTACTCGCTCGGTCAGGCCGATCTGCTGCGCAAAGCGATGGGGAAGAAGGACGCAGCTGTCATGGCCGCGGAACGCGACAAGTTCGTCGCCGGCGCGGTGGCCCGGGGCGTCCCGGCGAAGAAGGCCAACGATCTTTTCGACTACATCGAGCCGTTCGCCCGTTACGGTTTCAACAAGTCGCACTCGGTGGCCTACGCGCTCGTGGCGTATCAGACGGCCTGGCTCAAGGTCTACCACCCGATGCATTTCATGGCCGCGCTCATGACCTCGGAGATGGACCGCACCGACTTCGTCGTGAAGTTCATCCACGAAGCGTCGCAGATGGGCATCAGGATCCTGCCGCCCGACATCAATGAGTCGAACTACGCGTTCACCGTCGTCGGCCCGAACATCCGCTTCGGGCTGGGCGCGGTGAAGGGCGTGGGCGAGGGCGCCATCGAATCGATCCTCGAAGCGCGGCAGAAGAAGGGACGCTACACATCGCTTCTCGATTTCTGCGAAGCCGTCGACCTGCGCGCCTGCAACAAGAAGGTGATCGAGGCGCTCATCAAGTCAGGCTCGTTCGATTTTCTTGGTGTCGCGCGCAAGGTCCTGTTCGAGACGCTGGAGAACACGGC
>DATLWH010000122.1:0-3712 GCA_035576505.1 Thermoanaerobaculia bacterium
CGGCGATGCTCGAGTCCATGAAGCCGCCGCGTGCGCGCTACGCCGGAACGCTCTGCCACGACTGCGCGGAATTCGACCTCTGCCACGAACGCGGCCGCTGCTACTACGCCGCCTTCATGACCAGCGGAACCCTCTTTGGGCCGCAGGGAAATTGTCCATACATCAACGGCGGCATCGCCTCGACGGGTTGTTGAGCGGAGGTTGACCATGTACTACGGATTGCGCAAGACAGCGAGGTTGCGACGAGAACGCGAATGCGTCGTGCTCCTCTCCACCGACGAGAAGGGCAACCTCCGCTATCTTCACCCGCTCATCGCCGTCCTCCTGGCGCTCTGCAACGGGCAGCGCAGCGGCGAAGAGCTGATGCGCGTGCTCACCGAGGCCTTCCGGCTGCCGGCGGAGAGCGCCCGGGAGCTGGTGGGGCGTCTCGGCTGCGAGCTCGCGCCGTTCGTGACGGCGTCGCCCGAGCCGCTTGCTGCCGCGAATCGCTACGATCCGCTCGACTTCGTCTACCAGCCCAGCGGCGACCCGCACCTGCGCCGACTCACCGCGCCGGTCTTCGTGGCCTGGCTCGTCACGGAGCGCTGTCCGTTCGACTGCGTTTACTGCTGCATCCAGACCCGTCCCGCGGCCGCGCCGCCCGACGGCGAGATGACGGGCGAGCAGGCCTTCCGTTTTCTCGACGACTGCATCGCCAGCGGCGTGCAGGTCGTCACGTTTCACGGCGGCGAGCCGTTCCTGCGCAAGGACACACCGGAGATGATCGGCTACCTCATCAGCCGAGGGGTGGCCGTCTCGATCTCATCGAAGCTCGCGCTCTCGGAGGAGATCGCGCGGCGGCTCGCCGGCGCCGGGCTCGACGAGATGCAGGTGAGTATCGACACGGACGACCACGACGCCGCCGATCGCATGGTCGGGCATCACAACTATCTCCGCGGCGCTCTGGCCAACATCGAGCTCCTGAGGCGTCACGGCATCGCCGCCACGATCAACACCGTGGTGACGGGGCGCAACGTCCGCGACATCCCGCGCCTCATCCGCTTCCTCGCCGCGCGCGGCGTAAAGGAGATCGCTCTGTCCGGCTATCTGCGCAGCTTCAGGAAGCACAACGACGAGCTCCTGGCCGGCGCCGACGCGCTCAGGAAGATGGCCGCGGAAGTCGACGCGCTCCGGCCGGAGCTGCCCGGCGTCGAGATCGGCATGTGTTCACTCCACGATCCCCGCGAGGTGTCGCTGGCGCGCGCCGAGGGCTTCTCGGCGTGCTCGGGCGGCAGGAGTGGTCTCGTCGTCGGCGCGGACGGCCGCGTCAGCCTCTGCGACCGCCTGCTGCCGTTCGAGGAGACGACCGTCGGCAACGTCACCGAGGAGTCGCTCCTCGACATCTGGAACGGCCAGCGGCTGCGCGCCTTCCTCGATCCCGGCGACGAGGCCTTCGCCGGCACCGAGTGCGCCGGCTGCGGATTGAAATCCGACTGCGACTGGCGGGTGCGCTGCTACTACCGCTCGCAAATGATCGAGCAGCGAGTCTTCGCTCCCGACCACCTCTGCCCGGTCGTCCCCGCTCCGTCGATTCGATTCTTCTGAAAACCGCCATGAACGTAATCCACGTCCGCGACCTCTCGAAACGCTTCCGCGTCCCCGTGCGGGAGGGGCGGACGGGCTTTTTCAGCCGGCTGCGGCGCTTCGTCGTCAATCCGTCCGAGGAGCTGACGGCCGTGCACGAGCTCTCCTTCGACGTCGACGCCGGAGAGGTCGTCGGCTTCCTCGGCGCGAACGGATCGGGGAAATCGACCACCATCAAGATGCTCACCGGGATCCTCACGCCCAGTTCCGGCGTCGTCGAGGTCCTCGGCTACGTTCCGTACAAGCAGCGCATCGCCTACACCCATCACATCGGCCTCGTGCTCGGACAGAAGACGCTGCTGTGGTGGAACATCCCCGTCATCGATTCGCTGCGCCTCTACCGCGACATCTACGGCCAGTCGCCGAAAGACTTCGAGCAGCGCCTCGACCACTTCGCCGACGTCCTGGAGATCCGCGACATCCTCCACCTTCCCGTCCGCAAGCTCTCGCTCGGCCTGCGCATGCGCGCGGAGATCGTGGCCTCGCTGCTGCACCGGCCGCGGATCATCTTCCTCGACGAGCCGACCATCGGCCTCGACGTTCTGGCCCGGCTGAACCTCAAGCGCTTCCTGCGCCGGCTCAACGAGGACGAAGGCGTCACGATCTTCCTGACCACGCACAACCTCTTCGACGTCGAGGAGCTCTGCCGGCGCTGCCTCATCCTCGAGCGCGGCCACCTCATCTACAACGGCGACATCGCCGCGCTCAAGGCGGGCGAGAAACAGAAGATCGTCGAGATCGAGGTCCTGGAGGTCTTGAACGCCCGGCGCCTGCACGCCGCGCTCGAGCGCTGCGATGTCCTGCAGCGCACCGCGTCGAGCTATCGCCTGCAGGTCGCGGCCGACGAGGCGGTGGAGATCATCGGCGAGCTTTTCGAGGCGTGCCGCCTGTCCAACATGAACGTCATCCCTCCCACGCTGGAAAGCATCGTGGAGAAGCTGTTCGAGGACCGCAGGAGTCAATCGCATGTGGCGTAAGTCCTTCCGGCTGCTGTTCCGGTTCGTGGCAGTGTCGTTCCGGAACATGTCCGCGTTCCGGCTCGACTTCTTCACGAGCATCGCGCACAGCCTGATCTACCAGGCCATCTTCATCGTCTTCTGGAAAAGCATCCTGACCTTCACCGCGCAGAACCTGGGCGGGTGGCGCTTCGCCGACCTGGTCGTCCTAAGCACCTTCACCCTCGTCGCCAACGCCGTGATGCTCTGGTTTGCCGGCCTGCTGCGCCTGTCGCAGAAAGTGGTGAAGGGAGAGCTCGACAAATATCTCTCCAAGCCGGTCTCGCCGCTCTTCGCGCTCATCGCCGAAGACGTCAACGCTCTGGTGTCGACGCAGCAACTCGTGTCGGCGCTGCTGATCCTGGGCGGCGCCTGCCTCTATTTCGGTCTGCGGCCGGCGCCCGGCAACGTCGCGCTCAGCCTTCTTCTGATGGTCCTCGGCTGCGTCGTCCTGCTGCTGATCCAGGGTTGTATCGCCATGCTGACGTTCTGGTGGGGCGACGTCTCCCGCCTGAACAGCCTGTTCATGATGACCGGCGAGTTCGAGCGCTATCCCCTCACCCTCTTTCCGGTCGGCATCCGGGGGTTCCTCACCTGGATCGTGCCGATCGGCGCGATCTCGACGTACCCGGTGCTGGTCTTCCTCGGAAAAGCGGAGTCCGTGTGGCGCTATTTCGGCATCGCCGCGCTCCTGGCCGTCGCCTGGATGGCGGTGTTCCAACTGAGCTGGCGCCGAGCCCTCTGCCACTACGAGGCGTTCGGAGGCTAGGCCATGGTCCGCCGCCTGTGCGCCTATCTCGCCGTCCTGCGGACGCAGCTCCGGAACGTCTCGCACTTCCGCGCCAACGTCATCGCCTGGCTTCTGTATAGCCCGCTGCAACTGGGGCTCATCGTGCTGCTGTGGCGGATCGTCTACCGCGGCACCGACATGGTGGGGAGCTTCCGCTTCAAGGACATGATCCTCTACTACGTCGTCGTCCATTTCCTGCGCCGCGTCATCGAGCCGGTGCAGACGGTCAATTACGAAGTCTGGAACGACATCAATCAGGGAACACTCGACGTCTATCTGGCGCGCCCGATCAGCTTCGGGCCGT
>DATLWH010000123.1:0-2728 GCA_035576505.1 Thermoanaerobaculia bacterium
CGTCCTCGGCAGCCTGGAGTGATGTGAAGGAGTCGGATGAACTGGCCGAAGATGCGAGCCCTTCGTTGACGAAGTGAAATCATACGGCCGGCGCGATGCTCTCGCGCCGGCCGTTCCCATCGCAGAAACAGATCGCTCCGGTCAGTGTGCTGCCGCCGCGGCCGTTGCCACAGGCGGAGCCGGGCGGCGGTTGCGCGTCAGGTGGGGAACCACGCCGAGGAGACGCTCGACGACCATGAGCTGCGCGCGGTGGTGCATCTCATGCTCCTTGAGGCCCTGCAGCATCTCGAAGCGGCTCTGCGACGGCGCGCCATTCGGCATGGCCACGAGCTCGTCGGCCTGCGACTGGGGGATGCGTTCCACGAACTCGGCCCACTTCTCGCCTTCGCTGCGGAGCAGATCGACGATCTGCGCCTTCGAATACGGCAGCCTCTCGTGAATGGGCGCCTCTTTCAGGATCGTGCCGAAGAGCTGAAAGTCCTCGATCGAGAAGATGCGCTCGCTGCCGTGAATGGAGAAGCTGATCTGCGGTGCGGCAGCGATGTGCAGAAGAGTCTCCGTCACCGAACGGCTATCCGGGGTGACGCGATAGCCATAGCTCTCCTCCGGGATGTCCTCGGCCACGAGGATGGTGTTCTTGCGCACGGTGCGAATGGCGTTGGCCAACTGCTGCGGTCCATAGGGGTTCATGATGCCTCCTTAGTTCACTTGCGAAGTGCAAGTAGTCTTTCACTGATCACTTGCTGATTGCAAGTGGTTTCTGTTACGTTGATGGCCATGCCGGCGAAGCCCAAGCCGCAGCGGCGCTCGTCGTGTCCCGTCAACGCCTCGCTGGAGATACTCGGTGACCGCTGGTCGCTGCTGATCATCCGCGACCTCATGTTGCGCAGCTGCCGCACGTACAAGGAGTTCCTCTCCTCGGACGAAGGGATCGCCACGAACATCCTGGCCGAGCGCCTGAAGCGCCTCGAGGCAGCCGGAATCATCAGCACCAGCGGCGATGCCGAGGACCGCCGAAAGGTGGTCTATCGCCTGACGGCCAAGGGCATCGACCTCGCCCCCATCGTCGTGGAGTTGATCCTCTGGGGCGCGCAGCATGAGGCGACGGGCGCCCCTCCCGCTGCTATCCGCAGGATGCGGGCAAGACGGGAGCAGTTTCTCTCCGAGATCCGCCGGAATTGGGAAGAAGGAGGCACCGCTGTGTTCATCGCCAGCCCGCGGAAGGGGTAGTCCATCGTGAATTTCCGCGCGACGAGTCGGCTGGTTTGTGGATCAAAGAGCGCGACGGTTCGTCCAATTAGGGCACGCTGGACGGTATTATGGGGTCGGAGCTCGAGGCGGTTCGCCTGCGGCACAAGCGGGCCGAGCTGCTGCGGGGCTGGGTCCAATGAGCACTACCGATTCATCCAAGCGCCGGCGCTTTGCGATCGCCCTGTCATTTCCCGGCGAACGGCGCGAGTACGTCGAGCAGGTCGCGAACGCCTTGCTGCCCGCGTTCGGCGGCGAGCAGGGTAAGTCGCGGATCTTCTACGACGACTGGCACGAGGGCTTGATCATCGGCTACGCCTCGAGTCGGAAGCTCCAGGGTATTTACGCGAACGATTCCGACTTGATTGTGCCGTTCTTCTGCGAGGACTACCTCAAGAAGAACTGGTGCGGCGTCGAACTGCGGGCCATTGAACAACTGGTATTCGATCGGGAATTCGATCGGGTAATGCCCTTCCGGTTCGATGCGGTCGAGATCCCCGGTGGTTTCAAGCAAGACATCTTTCCCGTCGTGTCCGATCGTTCTCCGGAAGACATCGCCCGTGTGATCCTCAATCGCTACCGCAAGCTCCATCCGGGCAGGCTGGAAGAAGCCCCGGACCATGGCGACCGACGAAGCGCCAGCGTCCGCGCCGACATCTCCCGCATCATGAAATACGCGCCGTCAGATCTCATCGGGCGCGAGGCAGAAACAGAGGTTCTGAACGACGCGTGGGACCAAGTCATGCGCGACGAAACGAAGCGCCCCCACATCCTCACCTTCGTTGCCCTCGGCGGCGAGGGGAAGACCTCGGTGGTCGCGAAGTGGGCCGTGGATCTGGCGTTTCAGGGCTGGCCGGGGTGCGAGGCCGTGCTGGCGTGGTCCTTCTACAGCCAGGGTACGCGGGAGCAGTTGGCGGCTTCGTCCGACTTGTTTCTCAATGACGCCCTCGCTTTCTTCGGCGACGCGGCAATGGCGGCCAGCGCGGCGGGCGCGTTCGACAAGGGCCGACGGCTGGCCCAGCTCGTAGGCGAACGGCGGGCGCTGCTCATCCTCGATGGCCTGGAGCCGCTGCAATACGCGCCCACCTCGCCCACGCCGGGCGAGCTGAAAGACCAGGGCATCGCCGCCCTGCTCAAAGGGCTGGCGGGGAACAGCCGTGGTCTGTGCGTCGTCACCACCCGTTACAGCATTCCCGATTTGCGCGCCTATGCCGGGAAAACGGTAGATGAGAAGAAACTGGCGCGCCTTTCCACCGAGGCCGGCGTGGCGCTGCTCCAGTCCTTCGGCGTGAAGGGCAGTCTGCGGAAAACCATCCCCAGCCCGGACGGGCGCACGCTCAATGAATACGACAAGCTGGTCGAGGACGTGAAGGGTCACGCCCTCACGCTCAACCTCCTCGGCAGCTACCTTCACGACGCCCACGGCGGGGACATCCGCCAGCGCGACCTCATCCGGCTCTCGGAAGCCGACGCCGAGGAG
>DATLWH010000124.1:0-7696 GCA_035576505.1 Thermoanaerobaculia bacterium
TTCAGCGATTGGCGGCCGAAGACCTGTGAACGATCAAAACGCCTCTCTGATTGACTCCGTTCTCCGCCGGCTCGCTGCCGCGCGCGTGGTGATCCTTTTCGTCTTCCACGCGCTCGTCTTCATGGCCGCGTACTCGCTCGCCTACTTCATGCGCTTCGATTTCGCCATCCCGGCCGAGCTGATTCCGATCTTCCGCTCGAGCCTGAGCATCGTCGTCGGCATCCAGTTGCTGACGGGCGTGATCTTCGGTTTCTATCGTGGCTGGTGGCGCTACGTAGGCATCGCCGACGTCATCCGGCTCGTATTCGGCCTGACATTCGCGTTGGGAATCCTGGGTGCCGCGTGGTACGCCGGACCGCTCGTCGGCATCGGGGACCGCTTCGTGCGCACACCGCGCGGTGTGCTGCTCATCGATTGGGCGTTTTCGCTGTTGATTCTCTTCGGGACGCGCGTGCTCATCCGCATCGGCCGCGACCGTTTCCGCCCCGAGGAAACGGCCACGCAGCAGCGCGTGCTCATCGTTGGCGCGGGAGACGCCGGCGAAGCGCTGGCGCGCGAGATCGAGCACCGGCCACAGTTGGGAATGAAGGTCGTCGGTTTCGTGGACGATCACCGCGCGAAATGGGGCTCTCAAATCCGCGGCATCCCGGTGGTCGGCCCGATCAGCAGCATCGCTGCGATCGCCGACGACCGGGGCGCGGACGAGGCTCTGATCGCCATCCCCAGCGCCTCCGGCAAACGGCTGCGCGAGATCATCCGCGCCCTGTCGGAAGCAGACTTGAAGTTCAAGACGATGCCGGGCATCGACCAGATCGTCAGCGGCAAAGTACATGTCACGCAACTCCGCCCCGTGAATCTCGATGACCTTCTGCGCCGTGAGCGCATCGAGCTGCCGGGCGATCCGGTTCGGGCGCTCTTCAAGGGGACGCGCGTTCTCGTTACCGGCGCAGGCGGCTCGATCGGATCGGAGCTGGCCAGCCAGATCCTGCAATTCGAGCCGGAGACGCTCGCGCTCGTCGAGCGCTCCGAGAACGCGCTCTATGAAGTACGCAAGCGTCTCACCCGCGATTCGTCATGGGCGCAGTCGTTGATCTCCTGCAATCTCGTCGACGTCTCGAACGCCGAGGTGGTCGAAGAGCTGATCGCTCGCGTGAGGCCGCAGATCGTCCTGCACGCCGCGGCGCACAAGCACGTGCCGCTGGGCGAGGAGAATCCGCTGGAGTACCTCCGCAACAACACGTTGGCCACCCGCGGTCTGGCCGAAATCTGCATCCGCTACGGCGTCGATCGCTTCGTTCTCATTTCCAGCGATAAAGCGATCAATCCGACCAGCGTCATGGGCGCGACCAAGCGCGCCGCGGAGATCGTGCTGCTCGACGCGGCTCGAAAGAGCGCAATGCGCACGACGATCGTCCGCTTCGGGAATGTTCTCGGATCCTCGGGCAGCGTGATCCCGCTGTTCATGGAGCAGATCGCCGCCGGCGGCCCTGTCACCGTCACCCATCCTCAGGTGACGCGCTACTTCATCCGCACCTCCGAGGCGATCTCCCTTGTGCTGCAGGCGGCGACGATCGCCAGCGATGGCCATGTGCTGATGCTGGACATGGGCGAACCGATCAAGATCGTCGACCTAGCTCATGACCTGATTCGCCTATCGAGTCACGCGGAGAGCGACATCGCCATCGTATTCACGGGACTGCGGCCAGGCGATAAGCTCTTCGAGGAGATCCATCTCGACGGCGAGCCGGTGCACCCCACCATCCATCCGCAGATCGTCATCACCGAAGCGGCCCAGCCCGATGCCGCGAAGGTCCGCCACTGGGTCGAGCGCGCCAGGCGCGGTCGGATCGAAACTGCCGAAGACGCGCGCTGCGTCATCCGCGATCTGGTAGCAGAGTATGCGCCTGCTCTTCCCGAGCATGCAGCAGCAGTGGCTCCCGTCCACGCGAACCCTGTGCTTACGTAATGCGGGCAGTTGCTTCCAGGAAACCCCCGCCGGCCGTCGAAGTTCCCAGCACCGCCCTGCGGTGGCTCACACCGGTAATCGCCGCCGGCGCTCTGCTCGTGCCGCTAGTGATGTCGATGTCAGGGGAGGAGGTGTTCCGCTACCCGAAGGAGCTCTTTCTCCGCCTCGAGGTGGTCGTCGTGGCCGTGCTTCTGCTCTCACTCGCGCTGCTCGGCCGTCTCGATCTGCCGCGGATCAGTCTCCGCCAGAAGTGGGTTGCCATCACAGTCTTGATCTGCGGCTGGACGGTCCTGACCGCTCTCGTCTCGACGAATCGTTTCGTCAGCATTCCGCCCACCGTTCGCGTGCTGGAATACGCGCTGCTGTTCGTCGTGACGGTGCTGATCGTTCGCGACCGCGCTCTCCCGTTCGCTGGTCTGCTCGTTGCGCCGGCGATTGTGAACGCCGTGATTTATCTGCTGCAGGAGCTCGACGTCTGGAGCCCTTTCGACGTCAGCACGGCGGTGGAGAAACACCTCGGGCGGACGGCGCTGCTCGGCAATCCCAACGACGTCGGCAGCTACCTCGTCGCGCCGGCCCTCGTGGCCACGGCATTGTCGATGACACACCGCCGTTACCGTCTACTCTGGGCAGCCGCCGCGGTCCTGCTCATCGTCGCCACGTTCGCCACTCAGACGGTCGGCGCCATCGGGGCACTGATCGCGGCGCTGTTCGTGATGTTCGCGCTGTGGCGGCGTTCCTGGGGCTGGACGCTGGCGGCGCTGGTCTCGATCGTCGTGCTCACCGGGATCGCATTTACCGCATATAAGCCGTTGCACGACCGTGCGGCGTTGATGCGCGATGCGTTCGAGAAGCGCGACTACGAGATCTTATCGGCATCGCGCACGCTACCGACGCTCGCTGGTCTCGAGATGGCCCGCGATCATCCGCTGTTCGGCGTCGGCCCAGGCTGTTTCGCCTATGAATTCTTCGACTACAAACTGCGCGTCCAGCAACAGCACCGATGGCTGTATGGCTCGCACGTGACGCAATACAACTTCGGCGAAGCGCATAACGACCACCTCCAGGTCCTCTCCGAAACGGGTCTGGTCGGGTACGCGCTCTTCGCGACGGCGATCGTGCTGCTTGCTGCGGGCTCGCGCCGGCCACGACAGACGGCCGAAGGCAGCGGGCGCGCAGAGCTCGTCCGCCTGCTGTCTCTGCCGGTGGCTGCATCCCTCGCCGTGCTCGCGATCGCGCAATTTCCGCTGGAGCTGGTGGCGCCGACGAGCGCCTATCTCTGGACGGCAGCGGTACTCTGCGCGTGGAGAGAATCGTGAGGATCGCGCGCCGTCTTGCCGTCGTCCTCGTCGTCATTGCCGGCATGGCGGCAATCTGGGTGTTCTGCATCCAGCCATATGAATGCAATCGCATCAAACGCAGAGCCACGGCCATTACGGAAGCCGTTTACCAGCGGGACGGTACGCTCGAAGCGAAGGTCATGGCCCGGCGCAACCTCGCCGTCATGGATCCGTGCATGCGCGTGACGTGCCGCGACGTATCGCTCGACATGATCGCCGCCGCCAACCTGCGCGCTCTGGGGCGCAACGAGGACGCCGCCGTAATGTACCGCCATGCTCTGACTCTCGACCGCCGGCCGGAGATCTATCTGAACCTGGCGAGCAGCGAGCTGGCACTCGGCGACCGGAACGCGGCGCGCGACGACATGCTGCGTGCCACGATGTTCAATCCCTGGTTGATCGGGCAGATCGACGACGGCCTGCTGCGACAGGAAGTCGTCAAGCGGATGATCGAGCTACGGCCAGAGAACGCCGAGTTCATCCACTACGTCGATGCGCTGCCGTTAGCGCCTCAGTAACAACGCCCCGATCGTTCGCACGATCAGGCCGATATCGGTTACCACACTGCGCCGGCGCTGATACTCCAGGTCCAGACGCAGCTTATCGGGCATGATCCGATCGATGTAGATCCGCTCCCAATCGGGCCCGACGAGCAATTCCTGCTCGGAGCGGTAGGCCAGCGAGGCAGGGCTGGTCATCCCGGGCCGCGCCGCCAGGATCTGCCGCTGCTCCTCGTCATACAGCGCGACGTATTTCGGGTCCTCCGGCCGCGCACCGACCAGGGACATCTCTCCGATGAGGACATTCATGAGTTGTGGCAGCTCATCGAGCTTCATCTTGCGGATCAGGCGTCCGACGCCCGTAATGCGCGAATCGCAGGCGGTGGAGATGGCCGGCCCGGCCGCTCCCGTGCGCATGCTTCGAAACTTGTAGAGAAAGAAAATCTTTCCTCCCCGCCCGACGCGTTCCGCCCTGTGGAACACCGGGCCCGGCGAGGAGACCTTCACCGCGAGCCCGATGATGACAAACAGCGGACTCAGAAGAAGCAGACCGGCAATCGAGGCGACGATGTCGAGCAGACGCGTCATCGCCGATGGGCTGCGGCAATCTCCATGACCGCACCGATCACCGACTCGACATCGTCATCCGACATCATCGAGTAGATCGGGAGCGAGATCTCGCGCTGATATTCGCGGTACGCAACCGGGAAGTCGTCCGGCGCATAACCGTAGAGATCGCGGTAGTAGGGATGCAGGTGCAGGGGAATGAAGTGGACGCTCACGCCGATGCGCCGTTCGCGAAGTAACTGCACGAAGGAGGCGCGATCGATCGAGAGCCTGTCGAGGTGCAGCCTCAATGGATAGAGGTGCCAGGCGTGCGTCGAGTACGAGGGGCACGTGGGTGTCTGGAGCTCCGGGATCCCGGTGAAGGCCTCGTTGTACCGGGCGGCGATCTCCTGGCGCCTCCGGTACATCGCCTCCGCCTTTCTCAACTGCGCGAGACCGAGAGCAGATGCGATGTCGGTGAGGTTGTACTTGAATCCGGGAGCGACGATCTCGTAGCGCCACGAACCCTCGGCCGTGTATCGCTTCCATGCGTCATGGCTGATCCCGTGCAGCGACATCACCCGGCAGCGCTCGGCGAAGCCGTCATCATTGGTCGTGATCATGCCTCCCTCGCCCGTCGTGATCGTTTTCGTTGCATAGAATGAAAAACAGGTGGCGTTTCCGATCGTTCCGATCATCCGGCCCTTGTAACGCGTCGGGAACGAGTGCGCAGCATCTTCGATGACAGCGAGTCCGCGGCGGTGCGCGACGTCGAGTATCGGATCGAGATCGGAGGCGGCGCCGGCGATGTGTACAGGGATGATCGCTTTGGTCTTCGCCGTGACCGCGGCCTCGATCAGATCCGCGCGGATGTTGAGCGACTCGGGATCAACGTCGACGAGGACCGGACGCGCGTCGAAGTAGCGGATCACCTCCGCGGATGCCGCGAATGTGTAGGGGGTGGTAATGACTTCATCACCCCGCCGGACCCCCGCCGCCTCGAGGCATAGGTGCAGCGCGGCCGTGCAGGAGTTCACGGCGATGGCATGCTTCGCGCTGACGGCCGCCGCAAACTCGGCCTCGAAGCGTTTCGTCTTCGGACCCGTGGTCACCCAGCCGGAACGGAGCGTTTCGGTGACTTCGCGGATTTCGTCGTCGCCGATGTCGGGAACCGCGAAGGGAAGGAAGGTCTCACGGAGTTGCGGAGAGGATGAGGTCTTTGCCATCGTCCTAAATGTACCGTATGTACTCATTCATTGGTCGCCCTTCGGGTGTGACGTAGTCGCGGGCGACGACAAAACCCAGACCGCGGTAGAAGGCGTTGACGGCATCGTTATCGATTCGATCGGTGGTCAGTACGATGGCCTTTGAACTGCGCCTAGCCGCGGCGTCGACAAAGGCCGCGACAAGAGCCTTGCCAGCACCCGTTCCCTGTAACCTGGGATCAACGGCGAGTGACATAAGCAACGCACCTTCCGACGACGTCTTCGGTGGAGCGTAGAGCGCGCGCAACAGGCGGCGGACGACCAGAGGTCGGCGCAAAACCGCACCGCTCGACGCCAGCGCGAACCGCCACCAACGCCGTTTCGCCGCACGGCGGTAGAAACCCGAAGAGCTCGCGCTTCCTGCGACGAAGCCGATTACCTGCCCCGATGAAGTGGCGACAAAGGCGATGCCCTCGTCGTCGCTGACGATCGCGCGGTAGAGCTCGCGCAGAAAATGCCTGCCGAGGAAGGAGAGGAAGAAACCGGGGAAGGCGTTCAGGTGAATCGCAGCGACTGGAATGACGTCATCCACGGTCATCGGCCGCACTTCGATGCCATTCATTTTCGCGCCGCCTTCGCTTCGAGAAGTTCGAGCACCACCGGCAGACAGACGTCGCGCGTTACGTTGGCGAGCGCCCAGGCCCGCCCGGCTCTGCCAAGCTCCCGCCTCATTTCCACGGACATCGCGGTGAACGCAGCGACGCTTTCGGCAAAGCGCTGCGTATCGTCGGGTGGAATCACCATTCCACATCCTGCCCCACGCACGACCTCGGCAGTCGCTGAGCCTTCGAGTGCCATGGCGATCACCGGCCGTGCCGAGAATAGATAGCTGATCAGCTTCGAGGGCACGGAAGCCGCTGACTGCGCTCCACGCGTCGATAACACGACCACGTCCGCGGCGTGCATCACGTCCATTCCGCCAGGCCACTGCGGCTGAAAGTGAATTCGATCGGGAGCAGCCTGCAATGCCAGCCGGCGACAGGCTGCGAGCGATGCTCCGTCCCCCGCGACAAGGAGATGCACATTAGGATCAATTCCGGGCCGTGCGAAGGCATCGATGATTGTCTCCACTCCCGCCGCGGCCCCAACGTTGCCGCCGTAGGTCAGAAGGAAGGCGTCACTCGGGATGCCGTTTCGTACGCGGCACTCGGCGCTCGCCGCGGGCAACTCTTCCGTCCCCTCGTGCGACAGCCAATTCGGGACAATGTGCATCGTCGATTCTTCGAGCCCGCGCGTTTCCGCGTAGTGCTGCGCGAACTGCGAGGAGATGAGAATCACTCCCGCCGCCTTGCGCACGACGAAACGATCAATGGCCAGGATCACTCGGCGAATGAGGCTCGAAGATGCAAGACGTCCTTGCGAGACGAGCGACTCCGGATAGACATCCTGCACGGATACGATCGTCGGGATTCGCCGCAGCCGCGCAACGGCGACCGCCAGCAACGTCGCAAAGACTGGCCAGGTGTTGAGATACAGGACCGCGGGCCTGCGCAGAAGCAGGAGTCGTACTGCCGCCGTGACGCCGAACGAAATGTTCTCGCTGAATCGGCTGCGCATCGAAGATGTCGTGGAGAACAAGGCAAAGCAACGGATCATGCGAAAGCCGTCGCTCGATCGCTCGCTCTTGTACAGTCGGCGAAGAAAGCCGGGGTAGAGGCGGCCGCCGGGACGACTTGGAAATGGTGCAAGGACCATGACGTCGTGGCCGCGCTCCACCAGTCCTTTCGCGACGTCGAAGCTGGTTCGAGCGGAGACGACAGGCTCTGGCGGAAACACCGCCGTGATCACGACCGCGCGCATCCGTTCCTCACGGCCGCGACGTCGCGGATGGCCTCGATCGTTCTCTTCGCCACCTCCCCTTCTCCCGGCCACGTCTGAGCGCGTTCGGCCGCACGGCGCGAGAGATCACTGCGAAGCTCTTTCGATTGCATCAGCAAAAGAAGCGCATCGCCGATAGCCGCCGGGTCGAAGGGGTCGAAATACAACATGGCATCGCCGCCAACTTCCGGCATCGGACCGATATTGGATGACGCTGCCGGCAGCGCGTACGAGAGTGCCTCGATCAGCGAGGTCGGACAG
>DATLWH010000125.1:0-3054 GCA_035576505.1 Thermoanaerobaculia bacterium
GGTTCGAGGCCCTCTCCGAAAACTACCTCGATACCGGCGGCCGTGCGCGCTACGTGATCGAGAAGATCGCCGAGCGCTATCCGATCGTGCTCCACGGCGTTTCGATGTCGATCGGTGGAACCGATCCGCTCGACTTCGACTACCTCCGCAAACTGAAAGCGCTGGGGCAATCGGTCAAGGCGCGGTGGATCTCCGATCATCTCTGCTGGACGGGTGTCAGCGGCCGCAACGTCCACGACCTGCTGCCGATGCCGTATAACGATGAATCGCTTCGCCACACGGCCGAGCGCGTGCGCATCGTCTCCGACTTCCTGGAGATGCCGCTCGTCGTCGAGAACCCGTCGTCCTATGTCGAGTTCACGAGCACGACGATGACGGAGTGGGATTTCCTGGCGTCGCTGGCCGCCGAAAGCGATTGCGGACTTCTGCTCGATGTGAACAACATCTACGTCAGCTCCTTCAACCACGGCTTCGACCCGAAGGTCTACGTCGACGCCATCCCCGCCGACCGCGTCGTGCAGGTCCATCTGGCCGGGCACGCCAACCACGGCACGCACATCATCGACACGCACGACAACTTCGTCATCGACGAGGTGTGGTCGCTCTACGGCCGCGCGTGTGCGCGCACCGGCAACGTCTCGACGCTGATGGAGTGGGATGCCGACATCCCTGATTTCGAGACCGTACACGGTGAGGCGCGGAAGGCGGGAGCGTATCGAAGTGGGGGGAGTCGGGAGTCGGGGGTCGGGAGTCGGAGCGACGGTGCTGCTGTGTCGGACGAGGAGGTTGTGTATGCCGCAGTCTGAGGTGTCGGGAGTGGGGAGTCGGGAGTCGAAGGGCGGAGCAAAAGCGCCGGTCTCCGACCCCCGACTCCCGACCCCAGACCCCTGGCCTATGCCGCACGATAAGGAGTCGGAGCGCGGAGCAACCGCCTCGGTCTCCGACTCCCGACCCCCGACCCCCGACCCCCAACTCCCGCGTCTCGCGCCGCTCCAGGAGTGGATGCAGGGCATCGTCACCCATCCCGGCGACGTCTACGAGGCGGCGGCCGAGGCGGCGCTCGATGTCGACACCGTAATTCTTCCCTCGGCTACCCTGCAGCCGATTCAGCGCGTCGGCCTCTATCACGGCATGTACTTGCTGCGCATGATCGAGGCCCTCGCCGTCGACTACGGCTCGGTTTCGCACTTCCTCGGCGAGGAAGCATTCGAAACACTGGTGCGCGCCTACGTGCAGCGCTTTCCTTCGCGCAGCTACACTCTGAACAGGCTCGGTGATTCGTTCCCGGAGTTCATCGCCGCGTCGACGCTCAAGCGCCGCATCTTCCTGCGCGATCTGGCCAGGCTCGAACTGGCCATGACGCAGGTCTTCGAGGAGGCCGAGGCGGAGGCGCTCCCGGCGGACGCCATCGCTTCCGTCGCCCCCGATCGCGTCGCCGACGCGCGCATCACTCCGATTCCGGCGCTCCGGCTGCTCTCGCTCGACTATGACGCGAATGAGGCGTTCCAGGCCTGGCGCGACGAACGCGCCATCGAGCCGCTGCGCCGCAAGAGCCGGATCGCCGTTCACCGCCGCGAGTACAGCGTCTACCGCATGCCCCTCTCGCACGAGGCCTTCACGTTCCTCGGCGCGCTCGGCGCCGGCCGTACGATCGGCGAAGCCATCGCGGTGTTCCATCGCCGTTTCAAGCGCCTGCCCAAGCAGGATGAGATCTTCACCTGGTTCCGAGACTGGAGTGCGGCAGGGTTGTTCGCTGCCATCGAGGTTCGCTAGGAGACGCATGTTCGCCAAACTCGTACGCTGGTACGACTTCGCCATGACCCGCGGCTTCGACAAGCTCCGAAGCCCCCTCCTCCTGGCGCTTCGCCTGCTGTTCGGCTGGGGACTCTTCCAGACCGGCAAGGGGAAGCTGGAAAACATCGACCGCTTCACCGACTTCCTCGCCCACCTGCATATTCCAATGGCCTCCGCGAACGCCCACTTTGTGGCCTCGCTCGAATGCGTCGGCGGCCTGCTCCTTCTCCTCGGCCTGGCCTCGCGACTGATCGCCATTCCGCTGACGATCAACTTCATCGTCGCCTACCTCACCGCCGACCACGAAGCCGTCGTCAACTTCTTCAAGGATCAGGACGCCTTCACCGGCGCCGCCCCCTTCCTCTACCTCCTCGTGTCGCTCATCGTCCTCGCCTTCGGCCCGGGATTCTTCTCCATCGATGCGCTCATCGGCCGCATGCTGCGCCGTAAGAGCTGACCAGCAGGTTCGCCTGGCGGAGCGATCCGCACGGAGATCGAGAGGCTTCGACACGATCCTCGAGGTACTCCGAACCTATCCGAAGATGCCCCGGACTACGCCCGGGAGACCCTGAACCCCTCCTCGGCGCATCCACGGCTACCTTCGCGGTGCTATGAACCTATCCTCGAGATCCCCCGCACCTATCCCCCGGAGGGTTCGAACCTATCCTCGCCGTACCCATGGCATACCTTCGGGATAGCGCGCACCTATCCTCGAGATCCCCCGCGCCTATCCCCCGGAGGGTTCGAACCTATCCTCGAGGTATCCATGGAGATCTTCGGGATACCACCAACACTTCCCGGGGATAGCTGGGACTCTTTTGGGGGATTCGCCGACCCGATCCTCATGGTGGTTCATGGGTACCCTGGAGATACCTCCTACTCTTGTTCGGGATACCGGCGACTCTTCTTCGGGATACTCCGAGCACCGCATGACGGTATCCATGGGTATCCTCGCCCACAATTTGCGAAGGGAGAAGGTGCGGCTTCGGCCGGCACAAGGTCGTGCCGAGCATCCAGCGGACACCTGAGCGTCGGACGAGCGGTCTTCACGTCAAGTGCGTGGTCGCCGGCGCGACCCGCACGTTTACCTGCACCCCTCATGAGGGTGGCGATGCCTGCACTCCGGTGTACCATCCCCATTCATGCGGCTCACCGCGGGATGGCTGCTGCTCCTCAATATCGTTCTTCTCGTGGCGGGCGCACTGCCGGCCGCGCGGTTGACGAACGATTGCTGCTGTTTGGGGATGTCGAAGAATACGT
>DATLWH010000126.1:0-2841 GCA_035576505.1 Thermoanaerobaculia bacterium
CAACGTGAGCATGACCGCCGGCGAAGAGAAGGACTTCGGCGCAATCCACTTTGAGCCTGGAGCGTCTGTCGCCGGAACCATCGCAACGCCCCGCGGCCGCCAGGAGGAAACGGTGGTCGAGCTCACTCCAGCGCCCGCGCCTTCATCGTCGCAGGCGCAAAAGACCAAACCCCGGCGTGTGGTGGTGAAAGGGGCCAACGGGGGCCTCTTTCAGTTCACTGCGGTTCCGAAAGGAGCATATCGCCTCACAGCCTCGCGCCCCGGATGGCTGCGGGCAGAAGTGAAGTCGGTTCGTGTGGAAGATGGACGTGAATCGTTTCTGGAGAAGCCGCTTCAACTTGTCAGGGCCGCCGTCATCGACGTTTTCATCACTCCCCCACTGTCGACCGAAGAAGAGCCATGGCTTGTGCGCCTCGAGAGCAGTGGCGGTGTGATGAACAGGCGGGTCGCTGAGTCGGCAGCCTCATTTTCGGGTGAATGGCGCAGCGAAGCGCTTAAAGCCGGCAAGTACGTTTTGTCGGTTGTTGACCGGCACGATAACGTCTTCCGCCGGGAGACGATTGAAGCGAGCGTCGACGCCGCGCCCCAATTTCTCAAGATCATAAAAGTTCACGTCCGCGGCTTGGTCAAGATGGGCACTGTTCCATACGAATCACAGCTTGTGTTCTCTGATGACGAGAACTCGGCCGAGATCACTCTTCAGGCGGATGCGGCCGGCAAGTTCGAGGGGATTCTCTCGCACCAGGGCCGATGGTTCGTCGAGGTTGACAACCCGGCAAAAAGGTTCTACGTGAAGGATATCCCTGTCGAGGTCAAGCGCGCGCCGGAACAAGACGTTGCCTCCGTTGTGGTGGCGATGCCCGGCGGTAAGGTGAAGGGACGCGTTACCAATAAGGCCGGAGAGCCTGCACAAGCGGATGTGGTCGTATTCAGAAACGGCAAGGTAGGTGGGAACGGAGGGACGCTGCCTGACGGATCCTTTCAGTTGGAAGGTCTCGAGCCGGGGCCCGTCACTCTTCTCGCCATTGCGCGCGGAGCGGAAAGCGACATGGTTTCCTACCTAGCCGCGGAAGACGATCCCGCCATCGTTCAAATTCTACTGGAAGAGCTCGTGGAGGTGAAGTGCCGGCTTCTTTCCGAAGACGGATATCCCATCGCCGGCGCCGTCATTCGGTATAGCGCATCCGGCATGACCCGGAGGCGCGAAGCAATAAGCGATCCAATGGGAGAATTCTCGATCCGGATTCCGCAGGACACCCATAGTTTGCTGGCGGCCATCATCGTCGACGGATTTCCGGTGACGGTTCGGCAGTTGGATCCGGAAAGTACGGAGACGCAACGTGTCATCCTAGGTACTGCCTCAGCGTCGCTCCATATTGTGCTGCGTCCCGGCGGCGGGAGTTGGCCACTCATCACGTTCGATGGCCAGGCGTTTCTCTCGATTACTTCGTTGCTGGGGCTACCGTTACCCGACGGGCGTGTCGGAATGGTCGACGACGGCATCCAGGTCCCGATGGCACCAGGCGTCTACACGATCTGTTCGGCGAGAGGGGAGAGTGCCTGCCAGACCGCACGCGTGGCCGCGGGTCACGACCAGACCGTCGTTATGGATGGGGCGAAATCGAAATGAAATACGCACTCATTCTCCTGGCAGCGTTGACGGCATCGTCCGGTGGGGCGAAAACAAGCGGAGCTGCACCACTACCGCCAGGATGGCTGGGGCTCGGCTACACATACAACGTGACAAACAGTTCGACAGGCCGCATGGTCTGGCTCTTCGTGCGCCAGATCGCGCCAGGGAGCCCCGCAGACCGGGCAGGAGTGAAGAGCCAGGATGTCATCACCGGCATCAACGGCAAAAAGATCTCCTTCAGGGATGCGCTCGAGACACTGAATTTCTTCAATGGGATTCGGCAGGGTGAGCACGTCCAGCTGAAAATCAGCCGCGGACGAACCGTACAAACCATTACGATCGTGGCGGACGCACTTCCACCCGACATGGCCAAGAGGCGACTGCTCAACACAGAAGTTGCAAAATCACAGCGAGGGCAACCCTGAGTGTTCTTCGCCGCAGATATCATTCTGGAAGGAGACTCGCATGTTCCATCGCGTTACTATCCTGTTTGCGATACTCATCCTGGTCAGCTCCATGTCATTCGCCCTTCCGAGCGGCTGCGCGAACTTCCTCTGTGTTGACAACGGCGTTGACAGCCAGTATTGCATCCGACCGATCACGAGCGGCGGTGGGACCATGTTCGGGTGTACCACGATCTGGCAGTGCAATGGCGTCGGGTACTGCGTCTCGTACTGCAGTTCGACGTACTGCTACTTCGTGTAACGGTTTGTCCATATCCCCTGGCGGCGGCTATCGTCGTCGACGGATTTCACGGGACGATGGCAGTTCGCATGGAACGTTCGCTAAGACCTTGGACGGAGTTTTAGGCAACCAACTCTGCCGGCCTTGCCGGCTACGCCTCCAGGTACCCCTCCACGCACGCCGCGAGCTCCTCAACATCGAGCGGTTTGCGGAAGACGCGCTGGACGATGCGAGGGCAGCGCTGGGCGATGACGTCATCGGGCAGCACTGCCTTCTCGGCGCTGGTGATGACGAGCACCGCCGGCGGATCGTAGAGCGCCTTCACCGAGGGGTCCGATGTGAGCGCTAGGAGCGAATCGAGAACGTCGATGCCGCTCATCTTCGGCATCATCACGTCGAGGATCATCACTGCATACGGGCTCGTCAGAATCCGGTGCAGCGCGTCCACACCGTCCCGAGCACCGTCGACGTTGACCAGTTCATGACTCCTCAGGCATTCGATGAGCAGTTGCCGGATGGCGTCA
>DATLWH010000127.1:0-3031 GCA_035576505.1 Thermoanaerobaculia bacterium
GACGCAGCGCCTGATGGTGCAGGGCGACCCGCACCCGGTCGCCAAGTACCGCGTCATCGGTCCGCTCTCGAACCTCCCCGAATTCGCCAAAGCCTTCGGATGCAAAGCCGACGCGGCGATGGTGAGGCCGCCAGGGAAACGCTGCGAGGTGTGGTGATCGGAGCGCTGGCGTCCTCGCCGGCTGGCTCGGCGGCGTCTCGCCGGCGGCCCGGCAAGACTCCAAACATTCTCTCGTGACCCTCGGCGGCGGGGACGACCGCGCTCCTACGCAACGCTCTTGCAGAACTCCAGCAGCATCTCCTCCCCCTCCGGCCACGGTCCGTAACCGGAGGCGCCGTTGATGTGTCCCGCCTCGCCGATGATGACGAACCGGCTGCCCCAGGCATTGGCGAAGAAGCGTGCCCGCTCGATGCTGACATATTCGTCGTTCGTACTGGCGACGACGATACTGGGAAACTGCAGCTTCGATAGCGGCATGTAAGCGAAGGTGCGCCCTTCCATCGGATAGTCGGGCGCTTCGACATCGCTCGGCGCGACGAGAAACGCCCCAAGCACTCCCTGCCCGCCGCAATCCTCGGACCATTGGGCGACGAGAGCGCAGCCGAGACTGTGCGCCGCGAGAACGGGAGGCAACGGCGAGTCCGTGACCGCCATCTCCAGAGTGGCCACCCATTCGGAGCGGTCCGGCTGATCCCAGTCGCGCTGCTGCACCCGCTGGAACGAAGGATGGTGTGCTTCCCAAAGCGTCTGCCAGTGTTTCGGCCCTGAGTTCCAGAGGCCGGGGATGGTGAGGACGGGGATGTTCAAGGTTTACCGTCTTGGTAGTTGTCAGTGTACCGCCGGAGGCTGGTTGCTGGGTTGCCGAGTTGCTGAGACACCACCTACAACCCTGCAACCCAGCAACCTAGAAACCCTGCACCCTTATCCCTGCGCCGTCACCCTCGCACGCAACGCATCCTTCGGCTCCGGCGGCGTCTTGCTGTAGTCCATCTCGAAGTTCTGCGGCGGGATCTGCCATGTGTATCCGCGGAGCAGGACGACGGCGAAGACCTCCATGAAATAGGTGGCGAAGTCGAGGCCCGGGCAGCGGTGTCCAGTGGCCGGGCCGGCGCCCTGCGGCGAGAAGGCGTGCTCGTGGCGTTTGTCCTCCGCGCGTACGGGCGAGAAGCGATCGGGGTCGAAGGCGGTCGGATTCGTGTAGTGGCTCTGCGCGACATGGCTCGGCGTCACCGCCCACATCACCATCCAGCCGGCGGGAACGGAGACGCCCTCGAACTGCATCGGCGCCTTCGTTTTCCCGAACACGGCCGCGACGATGGGACAGAGCCTCTTGACCTCGTTCACCACAGCCAGCAAGTACGGCATCCCCATCAGCGTTTCCAGAGACAGCGCTCCGCTCGGCGCCTTCGCCGCGATCTCGGCGGCCAGTTTCTCGCGTACGTCGGGGTGAGCGGTCATCTGCCGCGCGATCGACCCCAGTTCCGCGAAGACGATGAAGCCGGCGATGACGATGTGATGCAGCTCCAGCGCGGCGTCGTCATCCGAGAGCGCCGCTCCCGAGCTTGCCCCGGCAGCGAGCATCCGTGAGAGCCCGTCGTCCGTCGGAGCCGTACGCCGCTCCCGGACCAGGCGCCGCAGCACAGCGAGGATCCGGTCGCGCGCCTGCAGCGCCTTGCGGTAGCGCGTGCCGGGAAGGTTGACCGGCAGGGTGGCGAAGCCGCTCGTGAGGATGCCGTAGTCCTCGCGCATCCGGTCCATCTCCTCTCCCGGCGGCATCCCCATCACCGTCGTGCAGATCACTTCGATCGACAGGCGTTTCAGCTCATCGAGCCATCGCATCTCCCCTGCCGCCGGCCAGGCGCGGAAATAACGCTCCACCGTCTGCTGGATGACCGGCAGATAGGCAGCCAGCGCATCGCGGTTGAAGGCCTGATTGACGAGCCTCTTTCGCGTGCTGTGAACCTCCCCGTCGAGGAGAGGCAGACTGCGCCCTCCGAACAGCTCCTGCACGTGCGGAGGCATCGCTCCTTCGCGCATGACGATGTTGGGATCGATAAAGCGTGCGGCCGCCTCGGGGCCGGCCACGACCGCGGTTCTGCGCCCGAGAACGTTCGTGCGAAAGATCCGGCCATGGGTAGCCAGACGTACTTCAATAAAGCGGAATGGATTCTTCGCGAAGGAGAGGGTCTCACCGACGAGCGGAAGACCGTCGTGGCCGGGCGGGCGGGGCGTATCGATCGAGCTCATGTATCTGACGATACGCTGCCTGTAACAAAGCGGATGCATTCGTCACGATGATAGGGAGACTATTCTCCGTGTCCCTCCTTAATAGAGGAAAGCAGCAATGGACGAGGTAAGGGCCTTCTGGCTTGCCGCCGCCGAGCGATACATCGAGGATTGCTGGCGGAACGCGACCTCGGTTCGCGTCTCGGAATTCGCCGTTTGCATGAAGCGGACCGCGGTCCAGCTCGGGCGGGAGTTCCAGGCCTCGGTTGGCATCGGGGTCAAGGACTACTTCTCCCGGCGGCAGATCGATTGCGCCAAGAAGCTGTTGCGCACGACCGGCCAGAGCACTGCCCAGATTGCCATCGATTCCGGGTTCGGCACGGCCCGCACCTTCTACCGCGCCTTCAAGCGTTCCGCAGGGCGGTCGCCTACGGCCTTCAGGAAAGAAATGTCACTTGGCAAGCCTGAATTCGGGCCCTAAATTTTTTCGACATTGTCTTGACGCATCCCCCGAGGCCAGAGAGCAGCGATGTTCCCGCAAGGCACAGGATGGATCCCGGATCGACCCGACCCGCGTGATTACGGGCCGGCTCACAGGAACCTCACGCCCGCGCTCGGCAAGAGCGGGATGCAGGATGCCCTCGCCCAGCCTGACGCACCACTCACCGTTCGCGTCGATCTCAGTCCGTTCTTCCCGCCGGTCTTCGACCAGGGAAGCCTCAACGCCTGTACGGCCGCGACCTCTACCGCGCTGATCGGTTTCTTCGAGAAGAAGGCCCTCGGCCGCGACATATCGCCCTCCGTG
>DATLWH010000128.1:0-14926 GCA_035576505.1 Thermoanaerobaculia bacterium
GAGGAGCACCGCGGCCAGGAAGACGAGGATGGTCGGTCCGATGGAGCTCTGCGTGAACGAGTGGACCGAGTTGAAGACGCCCGAGCGCGTCATGAACGTGCCCAGAATCGTCAGGAGGAAGCTGGCCTGGATGAGTGTGACCGTCCAGCCCTTCAGCACGCCGCGCCGTTCCATCACGATGGCCGAGTGCAGCGCCGCCGTGGCTGTGAGCCAGGGGAGGAGAGAGGCATTCTCGACCGGGTCCCACGCCCAGTAACCGCCCCAGCCGAGAACCTCGTACGCCCACCAGCCGCCGAGCATGATGGCGATCGTCAGGAAGACCCAGGGGAGAAGCAGCGAGGCCCGGAGCGGTCGGAGGAAGGACTGGCCCAGCCTGCCGCGCAGCAGGGCGGCGATGGCGAAGCCGAAGGGGATGGTCATGCCGACGTAGCCGAGGTACAGCATCGGCGGATGGATGATCATCAGCAGATGGTTCTGAAGCAGGGGGTTGGGGCCAGGTCCGTCGAGCGGCGGGTTGGCAACGGTCAGGAACGGATTGGCCGGCCCGGCGATCAGGAAGCTGAAGAATGCGCCGACCGAGAGCCAGGTGCCGATTGCGAACGGCATGTACTCCTGATGGTCATTGCGATTGATCCACACGGTCGCCGCGATGTAGACGCCGAGGATGAAGCCCCAGAAGAGGATCGACCCTTCCAGCGATGACCAGAGGCTGACGATCGTCACCCACAACGGGACCTCGGTGGAGCCGACGTGCGCGACATATTGCACGCTGAAGTCGTGCGTGATCAGCGCGTACTCCATCACCGCGGTCGCCGCGACCATGAGCGCCGCGAACAGATACGCAAAGCGCTGCGACCAGCGCAGACCCTCGGGAGAGCGCTTGGCTCCAGCCGCGTAAGCGATGAAGGCGCCGGTCGTCGCGACCAGCACCGAGGCGAGAATGATGAAACGGCCTAGTGTGGGGATCATGTTTGTTGGTTCCGTCGTGTGTGTGTGAGTCGATTAGTGATCAGGATCAGTGGATTAGAAGATTGGAAGATTGGAAGGCCGGGTTCCTGATCGAACAATCCACTCGTCACGAATCCACGAATCGCTAGCCCACTAGTCCTTCAACCCTTCCGTCGTGCGCATCAGTTTCTGCAGCTCTTCTTTGCTCATCCGATGGCCGCTCTTTGGCGCGCGGTATTCGTTGTTGTGCGAGACCATCAGCCGGTTGCACTGAAAGTATCCGGAGCGCGTCATCGTCCCTTCGACGACGACGCCGATGTTCTCGCGGAACATCTGCGGCGGTACGCCGGTCGATTTCACGTGGACGATGCCGGTGGCGTCTTTCACGTCGAACTCGAGCCCCGAAACGCCCGTGCGGCCCTTCACCGAATTCTGGGCCACCATGCCTCCGAGGCGGATCGTCGCGCCGTAGGCCTTGTCGCCGGCCGCATGAAGGTCGGTCGGCGTCCAGTAGTAGACGAGGTTCTTGTTGATGCCACCGGCGGAGATCACGACGAACGCCACCGCGGCGACGAGGAATGCCCCGACCATGAAGAGGCGGGTTTTGCGCCGGGATGCAGCGCTGGCAGTCAGTTTCGTATCCATGTTCGTCATCATCCTCACCGCTCTTTCACGGCGCGGGAGATTTCATCACGCAAGCGCGTGATTACCGTCACACCGTAGATCGTCAATACCAGGGCCGTCACCCCGTAGGCGGCGGCAACGAAGTTCCATCCACCCGAGACTACTCCGTTCATACCGTCTCCCCCATTTCCGCGTCGGTCAGCACCGGCGGCGGCGCCAGTTCATGTTTCAGCCGCAGCGCCGCGACACGGGCGCGCAGCATGATGAACGCCGTCATCAGCAGCAGAATGCCGAAGGCATTCGCGCGCAGCGGTATCCAGAACGGTTTCGAGACCGTGTTCGGGTTGGATTGCTGCTGGTGAAGCGAGTTCCACCATTTCACCGAGAAGTAGACGATCGGCACGTCGACGTAGGCGACGATCGTCGACACGGCCGACCACATGGCCCGCTTGTGCGGGTCTTCGGCGAACTTCCGCAGCGCCAGGATTCCGAGGAACGCGAACAGCAGCACCGCCGTCGTCGTCAGCCGCGGATCCCAATCCCACCACACGCCCCAGGTCGGTTTTGCCCAGATCGCTCCCTGGCAGCAGAGTAGGAACGCCAGCACCACACCGACCTCGATCGACGCCTCCATCCGCGCGTCCCAGTCGTAGTCGCCGCCGAAGAGAAAGACGACCGCGCTGGCGAGCGCGAGCGTCATGGCCACCAGTGCGAACCAGGCCGTCGGTACGTGAACGTACATGATTCGCTGCGTCTCTCCCATGAACTGCTCAGGCGGGGCGACGAAAAGGCCGAAGTAGGAGCCGATTAATAGAAAAAGGATGCCGGCGGCCGCGAGGGCTTTCGGTCGCCTCAGGTTGGCGAAGTCGTCGGCCACGAGGATGATCACGAGCGCCGCGAGCCCGCCGAGAAAGGCGATGAGCGTTCGCGCCACGACCGGCAATCCCAGGGAAAGATCGGCGCCGAGGTACTGATCCGCCACCGTGACGAGGAGGCCGAAGTAGACCGCCGCCGCCAGCAGGGCGATGGCAAGCCAGAACAGGTTCCGTTTCATATGGGGAGACCTCACTCTTCGACGACTCGACTGAAAAGAAGTCCGCAGAGGGACCAGTAAATTGCATCAAAGGCGACGAGGAGAATGACCCATGCGCCCGACTGATTCATGGGGTCACCGAGAATGATCAATGATGTCGCTTTTACAGACGCCAGTAAAGCCGGAACGATGAGCGGAAAGAGCAGCAGCGGCAGCAGCGTCTGCTTCGATCGCACCTGCGCCGTCATCGCCGCGTAGAGCGTACCGGGAGCGGATAGACCGGCAGTTCCGAGGGCGATGATGAGGATCAGCAGCCCGAGACGCGTCGTGCCCGCATCGTAGAGCACGACCATCACGGGAACGAGCGCGATGCCGAGCAGGATGAGCTGCAGCCAGTTGGCGATGGCCTTGCCGTAGTAGAGGGCGCGCGGATTCGCCGGCAGGAGCAGCAGACCTTCCAGCGCCCTGTTCTCCATCTCCGCGTGGAAACTCTCGGCGAGCGTCAGCGTCGACGAGAGAAGCAGCCCGAGCCACAGGAAACCGGCCGAAAATTGCCGCAGCATCTCCGCCACGGGCCCGACAGCGAAGCTGAACAGTAGCAGCGCGGCCGCACCAAAGACGAAGACCGCCATGAACTGCGCGCGGCTTCGCCACTGCAGGAGCAGCTCTTTGCGGAGGGCTGCGATCAGCATGTGACGGAACCCCTCATCCCTTCGGGACCTCGGACGCTTTCCCCCGCCACTTCACCCGCCCCGCTTCCAGCAGCATTGCTTCATCGGCCACGCTGGCGGCACGGGCGAGCTGATGGGTGGCGATGATCACGGTCGTCCCGCCCGCCTTCAGCTCGCGCACCACATCCTCGACCAGGACGAACCCTTCGGGGTCGAGCTGGCCATAGGGCTCATCGAGCAGTGCCACGCGCGGTTCCTGCAGGAGCACCCGCGCGAACGAAAGCCGCTTGCGCATGCCGGCCGAGAACGTCGCCACCGTATCGTCGGCGCGTCCTCCAAGGGCCACGCGGTCGAGCAAGGCGTCGATCCCCGCCCGTGAACGGCCGAGGTGGTCGGCGACGACGGCCAGGTTCTGGCGCGCGGTGAGCGAGTCGTAGAGATACGACGCATGGCTGAGCAGCGCCAGGAGCTTCCGGACGTCTTCGCGCTCGTGCGCAACATCGAAACCACCGACGCGCGCCGAGCCGCCATCCGGGCGAACGGCCGTGGCCAGGGTCCGCAGCAGAGTCGTTTTCCCCGATCCGTTCGGCCCGGCCACCATCATGACCGCGCCGCCCGCGAGCGAAAACGAGACATCCGCCAGAGCCCACCGCCTTCCGTAGCGGCGGGCCAGATTCTTTGCGTCGACGTCAGCGGAGGGCGGCATGCAGCGCGCAGTGTCGTTCAGGTGGGGTTACGTAGCAAGGAGATCGATGTCGCCGCCCCGTGTGTGTTGCGTCACAGCGCTCGGCGCTATCATCCCCCTCCGATGCGCAACCCGACCTTCGCATTGCTCGTCCTCGCCGTCGCCTGTACGACCGTTGCACCTCCTCCTCCGCCACCTCACGCACCTGCGCCCGATGCGCCGAAGGCGTACGGATTCACCATTGAAGAGGAGGTGCGCATTCTTCAGGTGGAAGACCGCCGGGAGTACGACCCCGCTCTCGTCGACTGGGGCATTCATCATCCCAACGCGCTGCACCGCGCGCGGATGGCGTTGGCGCTCGGGCGCATCGGTCCGCAGACGTTCGTCGATACCAACGGCAACGGAGTGCGCGATGAGGGAGAGCGGCAGGCCGGGGTGGCGCAGCTCGTGACGCTGGTCAGCGATGGCGACGCCAACGTCCGCGCCACGGCGGCGTTTGCGCTCGGGCAGATTGCGGATCCGACATCCGTCGACGCCTTGCTGCGGTTCGCGGGCGATGCGGACGGCGACGTGGCCGGGGAGGCCGTCGAGGCGCTCTCGAAACTGGCTGCAAAGGTCCCGCTGGCGCGCTACGCGGCGTTCGCGGGAACACAAACGCCCGAGGGCATTCGCGCGCGGGCGATCCGATTCCTCTTCCGCTTCAAGACGGACGAGGCCTCGGCGATCGCCGCTGACGCACTGGCCTCGCCTTCTCCGCGTATTCGGGAGGAGGCGAGCTACGCCCTGGCGCGCCGCCCCTACGCGCCGGCGCGAGAACGGTTGGAGCTGCTGGCCAATGAACCGAATCCTCAGACCCGCGCCAACGTCATGTCGGCGCTCGGCAGGATCGCCTCGCCGGAATCGGTGCCCCTGCTGATCGAAGCGCTGCTCGATCCGCACCCCTGGGTGCGGACGAACGCGGTCGTTGCCATCGCCCGAGTCGCCGCAAGGGACCGCGGCGCCATCGAGCGTCCGTCGATGGCGCAGGACGCGGTGCGCGTCGTCGAGCTGCTCGACGATCCCGATCCTGGTACGCGCGCATCGTCGATCGATACCCTGGGCTATTACTCCGTGCGCAGCGAACTGGCACGCCGCCGCCTGCTCGACATCGCCGCGAGCGGCTCACGATGGGAACGCGAGCTCGCCGCCGGCGCGATCGCGAAGAACCTCGGCGACGAGAAACTGCTGCCGGCCGACCTGAGCGGATGGGCCAAGGTACGAGTGCTCGAAGCGGCCAGCGCGATCTCCGACGCCGTCCGCGCGCGCTACGCCCGCGACACCGACCCACTCGTGCGGGCGCAGGCGCTGGCCACGATCGCCGACGACCATATCGAATCGAATCTTCCGCTGATCCGCGCGGGTCTCGATGATCCCGACGTCATCGTGCGCGGTTACGCCATCGGCCGCTTCTCGAAGTCGCACGATGCCGGCAAGCTGGCAACGCTGCAGAGCGCGGAGCGGCGGTCGCGGAGCGACAAACAGAACGACGCGCGCCTTGCGGCGATCGGCTCGATCGCGGAGATCGATTACCCGGAGCGCGAGAGCGTTCTGCGCGGCCTGCTGGCGGATCCCGATCCGGTCGTGCGCCGCATCGCCGCCGACGCCATCGAGCAGCAGCTCAAGAAACCGCGGCCGCAGTACACGCCCCTGCCGGTGACGCGGGTTGATTATCCCCAGATCGTGGAGTGGTCGCGGAAGCCGCACTCGGCGACGATCCACATGACGCGCGGCAACATCGAGATCGCTCTTCTGACACACGACGCGCCGATCACGACCTGGAACTTCGCGCAGCTCGCCCGAGGGAAGTACTTCGACAACAGTTCATTCATGCGCGTCGTCCCGAATTTCGTCATCCAGGGCGGCGACCCGCGCAACGATATGGAGGGCGGACCCGGCTACGCCATCCGCGACGAGATCAATCTGCAGAAGTACACCCGCGCCGCCGTCGGCATGGCTCTCTCCGGTCCCGACACCGGCGGCTCGCAGTTCTTCATCACGCACTCCCCGCAACCGCACCTCGACGGCGGCTACACGATCTTCGGCCGCGTCACCTCCGGCATGACGGCGGTGGTGGACCAGACGGAGAGAGGGGATCGGGTGGAGACGGTTACTGTGGATCAGTGATCTACTAATCCACTAATCCACGAATCCACTATGTCTCTTCTCATCGGCCGCTTCTTCCAGCTCATCGGGATGATCATCCTTCCGATCGGATTGCTCACCGGGCTTCTGAAGGACAACGTGTCGATGGAAGTGCGCCTGCTGTTCATCGGCGGAGCGATCTTTCTCATCGGGTGGCTGATGGCGAAGAAAAGCGCATGAAACCGGTCGTTGTCCTCACGGCGAAGTACCCGGCCGTTGCGCGCGAGGTCCTTTCGGGGCTGTGCGACTTCGTCGAGCATCCGACCGAGCAGGGACGCTCCGAGGAGGAGATGATCACGCTCCTGAGCGAAGCCGATGCCGCCATCACGCTGCTCAGCGACCCGCTCACGCGCAACGTCCTGGCCGCGAATCCCGGCCTCCGGATGATCGCCAACTACGCGGTCGGTTACAACAACATCGACCTCGATGCCGCGCGGGAGCTCGGCATCATCATCACGAACACCCCCGGCGTCCTCACCGAGGCCACCGCCGATCTGACGATGAGCCTCATCCTCGCCGTGATGCGGCGCGTCGTCGAGGGCGATCGCGAGGTGCGGCGAAGCGGGCGGTGCGTCTGGGAGCCGATGCACCTTCTGGGCACCAGCCTGGGCGGGAAACGCCTCGGCATTATCGGCATGGGGCGCATCGGCAAAGCGGTGGCCGAGCGTGCGCGCGCGTTCGGCATGTTGGTCACCGGTGCCCGCCGCGGCGAGCCGATCTACGAACTGCTGGCGACGAGCGACGTCGTCTCCATCCATGCTCCGCTCACGAATGAGACCCGTCACCTCATGAATCCGAATTCTCTCTGGGCCATGAAGCGCGGCGCGTTCCTGATCAACACGGCGCGCGGCGCCCTCGTCGACGAGAAGGCGCTCTGTGACGCTCTCGATGAGGGACAGCTCGGCGGCGCGGGTCTCGATGTCTACGAAGACGAGCCGAAGGTCAATCCGCGCCTGCTGGCCATGCCGAACGTCGTCCTTGCGCCCCACATCGGCTCGGCGACCACGGAAACCCGCTCGGCCATGGCTCGGATTGCGGCAACGGATGTGGCCATGTTCCTGCGCGGGCAGCGCCCCTTGCACGTGATCGTGTAGTCTTTTACGTATGTCCAGACTCCACCGCGCGGACGCGTTTCTCGTCGTGATCGACGTGCAGCAGAAACTGATGCCGGTCATCGACGATCGCGAGGCCATCGAGCGCAATATCGACAGGCTCGTGCGCGGCAGCAAGGTCGTCGACATCCCCGCCATCCTCACCGAGCAATATGTTCAGGGACTCGGGCCGACCGTGGCCAACATCCGCCGCGCCTTCGAGGAGACGTCCGGCTACGAGCCGATCGAGAAGAGCTGCTTTTCCGGCTACGGCTGCCCTGAGTTCGTCATGGCCCTGCGCAATCTGCACCGCAAACAGGCCATCGTCGCCGGGATCGAGTCGCACGTCTGCGTGTACCAGACCGTCGGCGATCTCCTCGCCAACGGCTACGACGTCACCATCATCGCCGACGCGATTTCCTCCCGCACGCCCGCGAACAAGGAGATCGCCATCCGCCGCATGCTCTTCGACGGCGCCAGACTCAGCTCCACGGAGATGGTGCTGTTCGAACTGACCGTGAACTCCGGAACGGATGAGTTCCGCGAGATTTCCCGGCTGGTGAAGTGAAACAAAACCAGAACCAGAAACCAGAAACCAGAAACCAGAAACCAGAAGGGCTCGCCTTCTGGCTTCTGGTTTCTGGTTTCTGGTTTCTAGTTTCTAGTTTCTGCTTTGCCTCCCACGGTTGAGTGCCTCCTTCTTGCATGCACTTTCGCCCGGAGGTAACACACCATGGCTGACCTGAAAGGTAAACGCGTAGCAATCCTCGTCACGGACGGATTTGAGCAGATTGAGATGACCAGTCCGCGAGAGACGCTCGACAACGCGGGAGCGAAAACCGTCCTCGTTTCCCCCAGGAGCGGCGAGGTGCAGGGTTTCAGGCATCATGACAAGGCCGACAAATTCAAGGTCGACCTGCCGCTTACGAAGGCCAACGCAATGGACTTCGATGCCGTCGTCCTGCCGGGCGGTGTCATCAATGGAGACGCTCTGCGCATCGACGGCCGTGCCCAGCAGTTCGTCCAGGAAATGGATCAGGCAGGCAAACCGATCGCGGTGATCTGCCACGGCGGCTGGCTGCTCATCTCCGCCGGCCTGATGAGAGGCCGGCGCATCACGACGTGGCCGACGTTGCAGGACGACATGCGCAACGCCGGTGCGGAGTGGCAGGACCGCGAGGTGGTCCGCGACCGCAACCTCATCAGCAGCCGCAAGCCGGATGACCTGCCGGCGTTCAACCGCGAGATGCTGGGTGCGATCCTGGAACCGAAGCCGGCCAAATCGTTGAATGCCAGTCAGCGCGAGGAGCGGCGCGAGCTCCAGTAGTAACGAGTGTGGCGCCGGGCTCTCTGGCCCGGCGCCCGCCGTGTAGCGCGCCTGAGGGGGGCCGATCTGCCGCGCCCGCTGATCATCACGCTTCTTTAGCCCGGTTTCCGTCACCGTAACGGAGCTCATCTGGCATAGCTTTTGAGAATAGCTATCCGAAAAAAAGGATGAAAGCGATGTCAGCTACCGAAGCGAGAGTTCTCATCATCGAAGACAACGACGCACTGCGCGTCATGCTCTTCACGATCCTCCGCCATCAGCCCCTCGGTGTCGATACGGCAGCAGACGCGGAGGATGCCATCGCGAAAACACGGCAGTGCGACTACGCGCTGATCCTCATCGATATGGGGCTGCCGGACGATGAGAGTTCCGCGTTCCTGACGCAATTCCACGAGGAACGTCCCGATGCCACGACGTTCATCCTGGCGGTGCTCGATCCGAATCAGGAGGTTGCCATGGAATCGAAACTCGTCAACGCGACCGTGAACAAACCACTGGAGATCGATACTCTGGCCGACGTCGTCCGCGAGTGCGCGCTGGTCGTGCCGCCGCCCGATGATCCGCTTCCCTGCCCGCCCGCGGAGAGCGACTACCATTCCCACCTCGACGACAGCGGCGCGTTTTACAACTGAGGTAGCGCGCATTTCTCACCATCTAAGTGGAATCGCAGACAGCTCGACGGGGTACAGGGGTGCCGACGATTCCGGTGAGACTGTGAGAAATGCGGGGTAGCGCGGTTGCGAGGTCTCGGGGTCTCGCGGTTGCGCGGTCTCGCGGTTGCCGAGCGCCATGTTCCCATGTTGCCGAAGAGAACTGGCCCTGCAACCTTGCAACCCTGCAACCCTGCAACTCTGCAACCCCGCTACCCCGCAACCTCGCTACCGCGAGACCGCGAGACCGCCACCACCCATACAATCCCCGGTTCATGGAAGCGCGCCGCAAGGGCATCTTCTTCATCGCCGCCGCGGCGCTGCTCTGGTCGACCGGCGGCATCGGCATCAAGGCGGTGGCTGACTCCGCGTTGAAGGTGACGTTTTACCGCTCGCTCTTCGCCGCGGTCGCCCTGATGCTCTTTCTCGGGCGCGGCGTGTGGGGGCGGAGGAAGTGGAAATCGACCGCGGCCTTTGCAATCGCCATCGTCAGCTACGCGGCCTGCCTGACTACATTCGTCATCGCCACGAAATGGACGACGGCCGCGAACGCCATCTTTCTTCAGTACGCGGGCGTGGTCTGGGTGCTGCTCTTCTCGCCGATCGTCGTGCGCGAGCCGATGCGGGCCCGCGACGCCATCGCCATCGCCGTGGCCTTTGGCGGGATGGCGCTCTTCTTCGTCGGCCGCTTCGAGGCGCGCGGCATGGCCGGTAACGCCATGGCCCTCGTCTCCTCGGTCTTCTTCGGTGCGCTGATTCTCGTGCTGCGCCGCGAGCACGACGCGGCCCAGGCGGCGGTAACCTGGGGAAACGTCCTCTGCGCCCTGGCCGTCCTGCCGTTCGTCGCGCACGACCTGACCCTCACGCCTCGCTCCTTCGCCGTGCTGGCGTTCCTCGGCCTGTTCCAGATTGCCATCGCCTACGTTCTCTTCGTGCGCGGTCTGGCCTACGTCACGGCAACGCAGGCATCGCTCACCGGCATGCTGGAGCCGGTCTCGAATCCGATCTGGGTCTTCCTGTTTCTCGGCGAGAAGCCGTCCGGATACGCCGTCGGCGGCGCGTTGATCGTGCTCGCCGCAATCGCCTGGCATACGCTGGCGGGGGAGCCGGCACTCGACATGCCGGCTCCCGATTAGCTGATCGATCAGCCGATCTAGGCGACCCCGAACAGCGCCACGGCGAACTGGATGTTCGGATCGTTCGTCGTGTTGTCGGTCGTCGATCCGTACACGATCGCGCTGCCGCTGGAGACGGTGATGGCGATCGATTGATTGGGGCCGATGACCGTTCCGTTGAAGAACGTGTCTGAACCGACCTGCTCGAACCAGTTCGGCTGGTAGGTCTTCGTGACGGTCTTCAAGACCGTGCCGTTGGTGTCGCGCAGCACCGCCGTCAGCGTGGCGCCCGAAAAGCCGGTGCGCACGCCGATGTTGAACCGCGTCTTCGTGGGATCGACCGGTGTGACCAGAAAGGCCGTGAAGCCGGCGTTGATGACGCGCGTATCCGCGGGATCGATGGTGTCCTCGGTCAGGCCCGAGGTGCCCAGGGTTCCGGCGTCGTTGTAGACCCGCGTAATGATCACCGGCTTCGTGGCGCCCGTCGCGGTGATGAGATCGACGCTGCCCAGTCCGGAGCGCCCGAACGTAGCCACGATGTCGGGATACGTCACGACCTGGCCGGCAGCGACGGTGTACGTCACCGTCGGATCCGACGATGTGCCGCTGGTGCTGGCCGGATGGAAAACGAGCTTGCCCGTGATCGAGCCGCTCGGTGATGGTGAACCGTAGAGGAGTTGCAGAGAGGTCTTGAAGTTCGAGCCGAGGCCGCCGGCGGTTGAGCCGACGACAGGAATGAACCCTCGAATCTGCTCCGAGGCCGTGCCGGTGCCGCCGAGGGCCAGTGACCCGTTGACGGCAAACCCCGCGGAGAGATCGACACTGCCTGTCACGTCAGAGCCGTAGACAACCCAGCCGCCGGTCACGATGCCAACGAAAGCCCCCGGGTTCCCGCAGTTTGCGATACGCGCCACGCCGATCAGATCTCCCTGCTGGACAGGGACCGCCGGCGACATGGCCAGGGTCATGTCTCCGCTCGTCGACGTGAAGGGACCGCGCTCGGTGGTCATGGTGAACGTGTTCCCGCTGCGGTGGAAGAACTTGATTTTGAATGCGTTCGTGCAGCCGGAGCTCGACCAGTAGACGTGCACCGAAGTCACCGATCCGGTGGCGCTGGCCGGTTGCGAAAGATCGATGTCGGTCCGGACGGATGCGATGGCGGAATCGCTCGAGTTCGGACTGCCGCCGAAGCCCGGGCCGATGGTCAGCGCCTGGGGAAAGAGCGGTGCGGCAACGAGAAGAAGCAGGGATGAAAGCCGGACGGCTTGCTTGAGCATGGGGGAACCTCCTCGTGCATGATTCCACGTTTCGTCTGGTAGTGAGCGTGATCGAGCCCACGTTTCATCGCCCCCAAAAACCGCCGCCCCTCGGGAGCACAGGACGAGGGGCGGCGGTGAACGGCAACGACCTACTACTTCTTCGTAGCCCTATCCAGGGCCTCGTTGAAGTAATCGGGATACACGTCGTCAACGGCAGGTTTGGGAGGGACGACGGTTGAAGCGAGGAACCCCTGGGCACCTTGTGGCAACGGAGATGGGGCGGGAGACGATTTCGCCTTCCGCTTGCGGCGGTTGAGCACCTTCTTCACGACCTTCGACAGCCTGGCGACATACGGGCGGAGGGCAGTGGCATCGCGGCGCTTCGAATACGACTTGGCCCAGGTATAGACGTCGAGAGCCTGCGCTCCCGCCTCGGCCATGCCGCTGTTGCGCGTGAACTCCAGTCCGTCAGCCAGTGTGTTGAGACGCTGCACGACGGGGCCGAGAGAGTCGTGGGAGCGCACGAGCAACTGGTTGCCGGGGGTGTCGAAGAGGTTGCGCTGCGCGGCGGGTGGGAACGACGTGACCGTGGCGATGGTCGGCACGATCAAGTCGGGAGCGAAGCGGGCGACCCCGGCCACGCGGCGGATCTCGTTCGGGTCGTGGTGTTGGAAGTTGAGGATGAGCGCCTGGAACTCGTCGAGCTTGGCCATCATCGCGGCGGCGCGTTCCTCGGGGGACATGTCAGGCGGCGGAGTGGAGGGGTCGGGGGATGCGACGGCGTCCCGGGCGGACGGCTTGCGTGCCGACTGGCCACGCTTGCCTGCGTTCGCGTCGCTTCGAACGCCCTTGCCCGAGGTGGAAGGAGAACTGCTGCGTTGACTGCTTCGTCTCACAGGTCCATTACCTCATCGCTGCTAACCACGCGCGGACCCGCGCGTGGGTTGGTTACCGCTTACTTCCGACTGGTTACTGACCGTCAGCGACGCGCTGCCGGCCGGGGATCCCTGTGCTCTGTATGTGTTGACGTATCAGCCCGGCAAAAGGTCACAGGCGGGTGGTTTCGGACTCACGCGTCTCGAGTCGGTACTCAGGCTTCGTCGAGTCGGTACTCACACGTTTTGAGTCGGTACTCACGTCATGCGAGTCCGGACTCACGTCCGACGAGTCGGTACTCACATCCGATGAGTCGGTACTCAACCTCGGGTGAGTCGGTACTCACATCGCGTGACTCGGTACTCGCGTTCGGTGAGTCCGGACTCATCGAGCATGAGTCGCTACTCACAGTTTGTGAGTCGGTACTCACGTCGTTTGAGTCGCGACTCACCGCTCATGAGTCCGTACTCAAGCCCGGTGAGTCGGTACTCATGTCGTTTGAGTCGGTACTCATATTTTTTGAGTACGGACTCAAATTGAAAATCGACCGTGTGACCGTTGGAGGGTAGGGATCACCCGATTTTGGTAACACACCACAGGTTGGATGACACCTCACGAGATCCGCTGCGTCTCGGCCAGGCATGCCCGAACGGTCGTGATCATCTCGTCGAGATCGAACGGCTTTCGCAGGGCCGCGAACACGTTGAGGCTGACGGCGTTGGCGATGACGTCGGGAGTGGCGGCGGACATGATGACCACGAACCGCGGTTGCGGGCGGCGCACGGGGAGGCGCGCCAGAACGTCGAAGCCGCTCACTTCCGGCATCATCAGGTCCAGCATGACCACGTCGTAGCGCGTCCGTTCGATTTTCGCGAGCGCGTCCCGCCCGTCGGTGGCCGTATCGACCACGTAGTTCGCGCGCGTCAGGATGGCCTCGACGAGGCGAAGGATGGACGGATCATCGTCGGCGACGAGAATCCGCTTCGGTGCCACGACCTCGGTGTCGCCATCGCGCACGTTCCTGACCCGCGGAACCGTGAAGGAGAAGATGCTTCCGACGCCCGGCGTGCTCTCCACTTCGATGCGGCCGCCGTGCGCCTCCACCGCCAGCTTGCAGAAAGCCAGGCCGAGGCCGGTGCCGACCTTCCGCGAGTCGAGCTGACCGAATTTCTCGAAGATCCGCTCGAAGGCCTCGGACGGGATGCCTTCGCCGGTATCGCGGACCGAGAAACGGACGCCTTCCTCTTCGTCGCCAGAGGCCGTGATCGTCACCGTTCCGCCTCGCGTGAACTTGATGGCATTGCCGATGAGATTGACCAGCGTGCGGCTCAGCTTGTTCGCATCACCGGGGAAGAGCGGCAGTCCGGGACCGACCTCGGTGACGAGAACGTTCCGTCCGTCCAGCGCGAGCGAGGCCACCTGATCGAGTGCCACGGCCACGAGCGCGGCCGCGGAGAGCTCCTCGTAATGAAGCTGCGAGGCACCGGCTTCCATCTTCTCCACATCGAGCAGGTCGTTGATCATGCCCAGCAGCGTCTTGCCGCCGCCGGCGGCGATGGCGACGATCTCGTGCTGCATCTCGCTGAGCGTCTCGTCCTTCTCCAGCATCTCCACGCCGACGATCACCGCGGTGAGAGGGGTGCGGAGATCGTGAACGATCATGTTCCTCATGTCGTCGCGCAGCTTCTCCACCTCCTGCAGTCGCTTGTAGTTGATCTGCAACTGCTCGAAGAGGGCGGTCTCCCGGTCGCGGAAGCGCTTCTTTTCCAGGCAGGAGCCGATGCGCGCCCTGAGCAGGGTGGGATTGAACGGTTTGGCCAGGTAATCCTCCGCCCCCGCTTCGATGCAGCGCACCACCGACTGCAGATCGTTGAGCGCGGAGATCATGATGACCGGGATGTGTTGCAGACGCTGGTCAGCCTTGATCTGCCCGAGCACCTCGTAGCCGTCCATGTCCGTCATCATGATGTCGAGCAGCACGAGGTCGAAGCTGGTCTCGCGCATCATGCGCAGCGCATCGCCGCCGTTGCTGGCCGTTTTGACGCCATGGCCCTGCCAGAGCAGCCGGCGTGTCAGCACGTCGCGGTTGTTCGCATCGTCGTCGACGACGAGCAGCAGTCCCGGCGCCGTGTCGTGTTGCGTAACGGCGGCCGGTTCCTGTGGCATCTCGTCGCTGTCGATGACGGCGGCGGGAGCGTTCTCGCTGACGGAGGTGAAGCTCTCCTCGATGAGCGCGAGCAGCCTGTGACCGGCCGCCCGTATCTTTTCGACGTCGGTTACGAAGTCTTCGCGCCGCTGCCCCTCCCCTTCCTCGGACAGCATCTCCGAGTAGCCGATGATCTGATTGAGAGGGCTTCGCAAATCGTGAAGAAGCTGCGGCGAGAGGCCCGTCTTCGCGAAGCTGATATCAGATTCCGAAGACGGGCCTCTCGCCGCAGCTTCTTCACGATTTGCGAAGCCCTCTCA
>DATLWH010000129.1:0-3590 GCA_035576505.1 Thermoanaerobaculia bacterium
CACATGCTGAGCAACCGCCCCGTCGTGCTGCCCGATACGCTGGACATCGAGATCGGCATCGTCACCCCGAACCAGGAGATTTTCCTCACCCTCGACGGCCAGGAAGGCCTCCCCATCGCCCAGAACGACACCGTCTGCATCGACAGATCGCCGAACCCCGTGACCTTGATCCGCACGCCGAAGAAGAGCTACTTCGATGTACTGCGGGCGAAGTTGAAGTGGGGGGAGGGATAGGGTTTTGGTCAATCGCTCGGCCGGAGAAATGACGGCCAGGGGTAGGGAAAAGCGCGCTCATGTCCCTCCTAAGTAGTAAACACTCATAACGAGGAGGACTCCGCCGGGACGTAGTCCGTTTCGACGGCTCGCGGTTTCTCAGGGTCCGTTCCGGCGATTCAGGGAGAATGAAATGAACCCGACAGCAAAGCGTGCCCTGACCACTACTCGCAGCATTGCCGTCGTTGGTGGCATCGTCGGCGCCGGCGCGCACGTAGGCCAGTACGCCGCTCTCGGGTTTCTCGACACGAAGCTCAACCAGGTGTTGCGTGCCGGCAAGGAGTTCGTCCCTGATGGCATTCATGCGGTGCTTGGAACGCTAAATCGGATCGCAGTCAGCGTCTACAGCCACGGTTACATCACCCTTATCATGATCCTCTGTTGCGGCGGCCTCGTCTGGTACTTGCGCCGCGCTCCACGAGTTGCCCCGGCCGTGTTCATCGGTGCGTTTGCGGTGGTAGTTCTCCTCACCCTTCCCGCGTTTACGCTCTTCGATCTGCTCCACGAGCCGCCCGACCCTGCCCGAGTTCCCGTAACACGCTTTGCTCGAGCCTTTCTGATGCCGGTGGTCGAGGGCCTCAGGTTCTCGCGCGTCAGGCCACCCGGAAGCACGTCTTGGGATCCGACCGCTATTCGCTCGGCCCTAAGCACTCGATACGTGATCATCGTTGCAAGTACCTTGTATCTCTTTGCTCTAGCGCAGATGGCGATGCCGGATCACAAACGAATGCGCCGCGCTGCAAACGCCCTGGTACTCGTTGCTGTTGTCGGCGCCAGCTATTACTGGGGAGCGATCGAGGAAGACACCAGCTACTACCGCACCGTTGCGAAGAAGGGGCACGCGCAGCACGACGAACATGCGGCGTTTCTCATAGCGACCGTTGGCAACACGTGTTCGATATATTCATTTCATTATGGCAATGAACAGCTTGGCGAAGAGTTCACTGATACGGATAGCGAGCGGAAGGACGACATTCTTCTGACGCGATTGCAGCAACCATAGTTCAAAAAACGGAGGAATTATGCGTAGTTCATTACTCCTGTTCACCTTACTCCTCGTGCCGCAGCTCTCCTACTCCTCTGGCGTGCGCGACTTGCTCAACGCAGACACGCACAACAAAGAGGCCATCTATTCATATGGTAATAAAATGGACTTCCTCGTCGTTGGCGGACCGCGCGACGGGGTTGTAACGTTGCGCGCATTTCGAGGCACTCGCGACCAGCTGATCGCGCAGGCCCACGCTTGGCGTCCCAAATGCGCCCGTTTACAGCACTTCGTCTTTGGAGGTTGGTGGGTGTCATCACGCATACTGACGTTCAACAGTCGCTTCGATGATTGGTCGCTTCCGGAGGGGACAGCCAACGGTCAATGGCTCTTCGTGTTCGATGTTCAGCCCGCCTCACAGAGCGTGTCTATCGCCGGCTTTCAAGGGATACAGGAGTTGCAGCTCGACCAGGATACGGTTGATGCCTACTTCAAGACAGGGCTGGAAGTTACGGTTACGAACACCAAGCCGACCGAACGCACATCCAAGTCGAACAGAACTACTCCCAGAACTACTCCGAGCGAACCTGCGACGATCAACATGCAGATTCTGCCGGGAGGAAGCAACGCGACTCACGGTACAAACGTGATCCCAGCCCCGGTTATCACCTCTCTCTCGTGCAGTGTTAAGCAAAACGTGCTCCGAGAAACAACGCTGGTCGTCAGCGCCGGCTCGCACAAACAGCTGCCGGAGGTGATCGCTAAGCGGGATGCGCCGTTACCAGTAAACGCTTCCCACGCCAGGAGTCGCTTTGCATGGTTCTCATGGCGGCGCACCAGGGGAGATCGCCCCTCCGTCTCCGCCACCGGTGACGAGTCGGCGTTGATGACGTCTTCCACCGGCAATTCGCCGTGAACACTCGTCAGGAAACTGCTTCGTAATTCGAGCGAACGACCCCACGTCTCGCAACTCGCGTTCCCGAGGGATCCTCTCGTACTTTCTGCGCCGCCTGATTCGCCATTTGGTAGGCCAAGAGCGAGATCGAAAGCGTCGGAAGGTACGAATCCGATACGATTCGCCTCATGACGATCGAGCGACGCGCCGCTGTACTACTCTTCCTCGCTTTCACCGCCTGCACGATGCCGAATACAAAACGAGAAACCTCTGTCCCTGAGACCATCTACGCCGGCGGCACGGTGCTGGCGGGGCCGGACCAGACGCCGCAGGCAAACTGGTCCGTCGTCACGGCGAACGGACTGATCGTCGCGGTCGGGCCGGCCGATGCGATGCGGACCGCGCATCCCGATGCGCGCGTGGTCGACGTCCATGGCACCACGGTGATGCCGGGCCTGACCGACGCGCACGGACATCTGTACGGGCTCGGGCTCTCGCTCGATACGGTGAACGTCGTCGGCGCGGCGTCGTTCCAGGAAGTGGTGGACAAGGTCCGCGAGCGCGCCCAGCGCGCGGCGCCGGGTGAGTGGATCATCGGCCGCGGCTGGGATCAGAACCGTTGGCCGGACAAGCAGTTTCCGACCGCCGCGCCGCTCGACGCCGCCATCGCCGATCACCCTGTCTGGGTGCGCCGCGTCGACGGGCACGCCGGCGTCGCCAACAGCGCGGCCATGCGCGCGGCGGGAGTGACGGCGGCAACGCCGGATCCCGAGGGTGGCCGGATCCTTCGCGACGGCAAGGGCAACCCCACCGGCGTTTTCATCGATGGCGCGCAGCACTTGATCGATTCGAAGGTGCCGTCGCCATCCGCGGAGTTGCGTAAAGCGCGCGTGCTGGCCGCGGCGCAGAAGATCGCCGAAAACGGTCTGACCGAGATGCACGACGCCGGCGCGGAGCAGGCCACCATCACGGCCATCCAGCAGCTCATCGACGAGCACAAGTTCCCGATCCGCGTGTACGTGATGCTGACCGACGACCCGGCGCTGCTCGATTCGTGGCTGACGCATAAGCCGCTCATCGGCTATGGCGGACATCTGACGGTTCGCTCCGTGAAGATGTACGCCGACGGCGCCCTCGGCAGCCGCGGCGCGGCCATGCTCGCCCCCTACAGCGATGATCCGTCGAACACCGGCCTCCTCGTCAGCAAGGAGGAGCACATGCTGGCCGTGGCCAAACGGGCGCGCGCGTCGGGATATCAGGCCAATACCCACGCGATCGGCGACCGCGGCGTGCGCAATGTGATCGACGCCTACGAGCAGGCCGGGGCGACGCCGGCGGACCGGTTCCGCATCGAGCACTTTCAGATCGTCGCGCCGTCCGATTTTCCGCGCCTGGCGAAGCACGGCATCATCGCCTCGATGCAGCCGACGCATGCCA
>DATLWH010000130.1:0-6581 GCA_035576505.1 Thermoanaerobaculia bacterium
CGGTGCAATAGCGGTTGCCGAATGGGTCGCTGCCGCCGAGGAGACGATCGCAGTGGCCGCCGACGGCCTCGTCGGCGGTGAACCCGAGCATGTGGCGTGCGGCATCGTTCCAGAAGACGATGTGGTTGGTACGATCCGTTACGAAGACGGCGTCGGGGGAATGCTCGAGCGACTGAAACAGTAGCGCGAGCTCTTCATCGTGAGCTGCCAGGTCCAAAAGGGGTGTCCGTCCAAAAGGTCGTGACGACAAGCGCCACGAAAATTCTGCTCGATTGGAGGCAGTATAGGCCGCTCGGTCGCCATCCTCACTGTCCTTTTTTGCACACTTTCTACCGCGCAGATTCGTCTGCGCGGTAGAAACCTCGCTGCGCTCCTGTTGATGGAGCCTTGGGCAACCAACGCCGCCGGCCGAGCCGGCCTACCTCCGCAGCGACCGGATGTAGACGACGACGGCGTCGATGTGCCGGTCGTCGAGCGTGTGACCCCACGGGGGCATGAGGCTGGTCAGTCCCACTCCGGCTCCGCCGCGGCGAATGGCGTCGCCAAGCTCGGCATTCGACTTCCCTTTCTGAAACACCGGATCGCTCAGGTCGCGCGGGTGCGGATCGAGATTGAAGGCGTTGAACCCGTCGCCGGCGCCCTTGTCGCCATGGCACCCGATGCAGTAGCTCTCATAGACATTCTTGCCAAGCCGCAATTCGTACTGCGTCGGCCGCGGGACCGCGGCAGCGGATGCGGGACGATTCGGGCGCCGGCACGACGTCGCACTGAGGAGGAGGACGATGATCGCGATCAGCAGACGGCGCCGTCTCATTTCGCCACCTCCTTCCTCACTGCCGCTACCGGCACCGGCACCGCCGGCGCCTCGGCCAGCGTCTCCAGATAGGCCGTCAGACGCAACGCATCGGTATCAGTCATTCCGTAGTTGGGGCAACGGACGTCGGCGCGCCAGCGCTGTGGATTCTGCAGAAAGCGGAATACCCACCCCGGCTTCAGACGGGCGCGGGTCTCTGTCAACGGCGGCCCGTAATACCCTCCGGTCTTGCCGATGATGTGACAGGAGCGGCAGCCGAACGTGGTGTAGAGCCGTTCTCCCTCGGCCGCGTCGTGATCGGCCGCGGGCCGGCCGGCGAACGGGTCGTCGGGCGTCGATGGATCGACGTAGATCATGGCGATGGCATCGGCCAGCCGCACGGCGTCTTCTTTCGAGACCTTCAGCACCGGCATCCGCTCGGCGATGATCGGCCGGATCGAATAAGGCACGGCGAGATAGTTGACCAGCCAGTCGTGATTGACCTTGCTTCCCTCGAAGGTCAGCGGCGCCGTGGAGATGTCGCCGCCGCGGTTGCCGATCTGATGGCAGGAGAGGCAGCGATAGCGCGAAATGAGCTCGCCGACAGGCCCGGCCGGAACGATGGCTGCCTGCTGCACCGGCGCCGAGCGGTAGGCATCCGGAACGGGAGTGGCGGGAATGGCCAGCAGCGCTGTGACGATGGCGCGCTTCTGCGCCTCGTCGAAGGCGAAGGTGGGCATCTTCAGACCTGAGGCGAACGATCGAGGAGTACTGATCTTCGCCGACAGCCACGCCGCGAGCGTTCGCGGCAGATCAAGGCGCTTGCCGAAGTCGAGCGACGTGGCCTTTCGTTCGCCGATGCCGTAGAGATCGGGGCCGAATCGCTCCCCTTCCTTGACGCCGCCGTGGCAGGCGAAGCACCCGGCGTCCTTGAACAGCTTCTCCCCCTTTTCAGCGAACGTCTGATTGACGCGCAAGGGCGCCAGGATGTCCGCGGGCGCGTCGAAGTCTTTCAACTCGTCCTCGAACCAGGCCACGATGTCGCGCACATCGGCGTCGGTGAATGAGTACTGCGGCATTCGCGTCTGCGGATAGAAGGCGTGCGGATCGCGGACGAAGGCGATCAGCCATCCGCGCGAGGCGCGCGAGGCGATCTTCCCCAGCTCCGGAGCGGAACCGTTCCCCTTTCCGTCGACCGTGTGACAGGAGATGCACCGTGCCTCGGCGAAGAGCGTCTTGCCGCGGGCGGAGTCGCCGTTCGGCTCTGCGCCGGCCAGCTCGATGGCATGCTGCAATTGCGGCGGAACCTGGCGTCCGAAGAGATAGTGCGACAGAACCTTGATGTCTTCGCCCGTGAGCTGGAAGTTCGGCATCGTGGCGTTGGCATCGACTGCCTTCGGATTGCTGAGCCAGCGCCGCAGCCACTCGGCACCCGTCTTCATCGCCAGCGTATCGAGGGGCGGGGCATCGGCGCGAAAGTCTTCATGTCCGCGAGCTTTGTGACAGGCGAAGCAGTTCGACTTCGCCATGAGCGCGCGGCCGGTCGAGAGCGTCGGCGCGTCGCGGACGAGCTCGGCGTCGTGGCAGCGCCCGCATCCCGCCTCGATGAGCTCCGCGGGAAGGATCGGAGAGGTCGCGTCGGGCGAGGTCCCGTGTGCGTCGGATTGATCCGTGGCCATTCCTTCGCCGCCGTGGCAGGCCGTGCATCCGAAGCGCTGCATGTCGCGCGGCGTGTGAAAGGTAGGGGGGTGCGTGCGGAACGGCTCCGGAGCGTCCGTCATGGCCGCGTCGGCCACGCCGAGGTGACAGGTCGTGCAGCGGTCGACGCGATTGTTCAGCTCCGGAATCCAGATCTGCTGGATGGCGATGGGATGGGACGCATAGGTCTCCCGAGCCTTCCCGCTGGACGCGCGCGCAATCCCCACCTCGCGAAACTGGCGCTGCAGCGCACGGTAAGGACGCAGCGCGTTCTTCACCGGCGAGAAGGCCAGAACGATGACGAAGGCAAGGCTGGAAAGGGCGAAGAGTCGTCGCAGCGTCACATCGGCCTCCTCACCCTCGGGGGGCGTCCATCCATGGCCAGACCCACATCCAGCCGGGTCCGCGGAAGAACGTTCCGATCACGGTCAGCACAACGGCGATGACGACGAACCAGGTCATGATCCATTCCGGCAGCGTCACGCCCCACAGCCATTGCCAGCGGCCGCCCGGGCGCGCGGCGTGAGCCGCGAACATGGCCACGCCGATGATGGCGGTCGGAACGACGATCGGCCAGCAGCTAAACGCCGCGAAAAGGATCGTCAGCAGGATGACGGACGCCGCGATCGCCGGAGCCTTCCATCGCGACGGCCTCTCCCACAGCGGCACCCCTTCCAGATTGACGCGCCAGTACGGAATGACCACCAGGCAGATGCCGACGAGCCCCGGCAGCACCACTCCGGCCACGACCGGCGGAAAGTAGTGCAGCAATTCCTGAAGCCCAAGGAAGTACCACGGCGCCTTGGCCGGATTCGGCGTCTCCACAGGATTGGCGATGCTCTCCAGCGGCGCGTTGAAAAGGATCGCCGCGAGCGAGAGGACGATCACCACGATCTGAAACATGATGATCTCGCGCAGGATCAGGTGCGGAAACGTCATCACGTATCGCTCGTCGGTCTCATGAACGGCCGGGCGCCCGTCCGGACGCACCAGCGCGACGCGCCACGGATTGGCGAGCGGATCGTCGGAGTCGATGATCTCGATGGGTGTGGTCACGGCGATCTCCTCTCGTCTTCAGGCGGACCTTGCACTCCCCCATCCTTCCGCACGCGCCAGATGTGGACGGAGATCAGGAGCAGAAGCGCCACCGGCAGAACGACGCAGTGCAGCACATAGAACCGGAGCAGCGCGTTCTCCGAGACGATGTTGCCGCCCAGGAGGAAGAAGCGGACGCGCTCGCCGATCAGCGGTGCCTGCTTGGCCATGTTCGTTCCGACCGAGACGCCCCAGAACGCGAGCTGGTCCCACGGCAGCAGGTATCCCGTGTACGACAGCAGCAGGGTGAGGAGCAGCAGCACCACCCCGACCACCCAGTTGAACTGGCGCGGCGGCCGGTAGGCCCGGTGGTAGAAGACGCGGAGCATGTGCAGGAACGCGCTGAACACCATCAGATGAGCCGACCAGCGGTGGAGGTTGCGCAGGAAGACGCCGTTGTCGACGACGTACTGCAGCTCCTTCATGTCGCGATACGCCTGCGGCACGGAGGGGTGGTAATAGAACATCAGCAGGATGCCCGTGGCCACGAGGATGATCGTGCTGGCCAGCGTGATGCCGCCGAGCCAGAAGGTGTGCGTGAAACGAAGCGTCTTCTCCCGCACCTTCACGGGATGGACGTGAAGGAAAAGGTTCTCGAAGATGATCAACGATCGGTTGCGATTCGTCGGCGCGATGCCGTGCCGGATCACCGACCGGTAGACGGACGTGTTGCGAACCCATTCCCCGACGGTCATGGCCGGAACACCTTTCCGTGCGCGATGACGATGCCTGTGTCGACGACGAGATTGCCGTTCGCGTCCTGGCTGACGTCGAGCCACGGCAGCGGGCGCGGCGCTGGTCCGTGCATGACATTCCCTTCGAGATCGAAGCGGCTGCCGTGGCAGGGGCAGGCGATCACCTTTACCTCTTCATCGGTTTTGTACCGGGTGATGCACCCGAGGTGCGTGCAGACGGCAGACAGGGCGTAGATGCCGTTGGCCGCGCCAATCACGAATGCTTTCTTCTCCTGGTTGGGGAGGACCCTTCCGGGGGGGAAGTCGAGCGGCGAACCGGCCACATACGTCGTGGGCGGTTCGAAGAGCACCTTCGGCTCGAGATAGTCGAGCGTCACGATGCCGGAGGCGACGGCCGCAACCGCGCAGGCGCCGACGCCGATCTGGGTGAAGAAGTCGCGACGCGTCGGCGTCTCCTCCTCAACCTCGGGACCGAACATTCCTTCCAGTTCAGGCAACGTCGTTCTCCTTTCGATGGAAGCTGCGCATGGAGATCGTCCCCACCGGACAGCGCGCCACGCAGAGTCCGCAGCGAATGCAGACCTCTTCGTTTTTGAGCATGACCGAGCCCACCCACCGGTTCTCCAGAAGGATCGGAGCGAGCTCGCGCGCATCAGCCGGCAGCGCGATCACACGTGCCGCGGGGACGATGGCGATGCAATGCTCCGGACAGATGTCCTGGCATCCGCCGCAGAGGATGCACTCCGTGCCCGCGGCGGCGTTCTGATCGAAGATCGTATTGGTCCAGCAGCGGAGGCAGCGGCTTCCCTCGCGGCGCGCCGCGTGTTCGCTGAAGCATTCCTCGACCTCGGCGATGCCGATACGCCGGGCCAGCGGCCGGGAGGGAGGCTTCTGCCTCGGGATCCCCTCGAAGTCGAGCTCGCGATCCCAGCGCGACTCGATGACCACTTCGACGGATGTGTCGTCGCTGGCGCGGGGCTCTCCTCGCAGCAGCGTATCGATCGATTTGGCCGCGCGCTTGCCGTCTGCTACCGCGCTGATGGCGATGCGCGGCCCGAACGCCGCATCGCCGCCGGCGAAAATCCCCGGCGCGGTGGTGGCCAGCGTGTCGGGGTCGATGATGATCCGCCCGCCGCGCGTCTCCACGCCGTCCTCCGGCTGGAGAAAGGCGAAGTCGCCCGTCTGGCCGATGGCCACGATCACGGTGTCGGCTTCAATGACCGTCTCCGATCCCGCGGTGTACTTCGGATCGAAGCGCCCCGTCTCATCGAAGACGCGCGACACGCGCAGGAACTCGACGCCGGTGACCACGCCGTTCGCACCGACGATCCGTTTGGGGCCGAGCCGGTAGGCGAAACGGATTCCTTCGATCGAGGCCTCGTCCACTTCATCCTTCGCGGCGGGCATCTCGCTCTCCGACTCCAGGCAGCAGACGGTGACGTCGCGCGCGCCGAAGCGCACCGCGCTGCGGGCCACGTCCATGGCCTGCACGATCGAAAGATTGCGCTGCATGTTCGTCTGCTCGCCCCCGCGCGCCGCCGTGCGGGCCACGTCGACGGCCACGTTGCCGCCTCCGATCACGATCACCTTTTTCCCCATCTCGACGCGATAGCCGAGGTTGATGTTGAGCAGGTAATCGATGCCGCGCAGCACGCCGTCGAGCTCCAGCCCCTCGATGGCCAGCTCACGGCTCTTCATCGAACCGACGCCGAGGAAGATCGCCGCGTATCCCTCGGCCTTCAGTTGCGAGAGAGTGAGGTCTTTCCCGATCCGAACGTTCGTCTTCAATTCGACGCCGAGCGAGAGGATGGCGTTGATCTCGAGCTGGATCAGGGCGCGCGGCAGGCGGTACTCGGGAACGCCCAGGCGCAGCATCCCGCCGGCGACAGGTGCGGCTTCGAAGATCGTGGCGTGATACCCGAGGAGCGCCAGGTCATGCGCGCAGGCCAGGCCGGCGGGCCCGGAGCCGATGATGGCCACTTTCTCCGGGTAGCGATTCGTTCGGTCGCCGTAGATCTCCGTGAGCACCGAGAAGTCCAGCATGCTCTCCACGCCGAACTTCTCGGTGACGAAGCGCTTGAGAGCGCGGATCGAGATCGGCGCGTCGATCTCACCGCGGCGGCAGACCGCCTCGCAGGGAGCGGCGCAGATGCGTCCGCAGATCGACGCCAGCGGGTTCGGCCGGCGCGCCACCGCGTACGCTTCGCGGAAGCGCCCCTGCGCGATGAGCGTCACGTACTTCCCTGCTTCCGTGTGGACAGGACAGGCCTGTTTGCACGGGAAGTTACGCTCCAGCCACT
>DATLWH010000131.1:0-2396 GCA_035576505.1 Thermoanaerobaculia bacterium
CAGCGCGCTCTCGTGCTGGTGACCGATGGCATGGACACATCGTCGAAGTTCTCCTTCGACCAGGCCATCGAATACGCCCGCCGGGCCGCGGTGCCGATTTACGCGATCGGCATCGGCATCCCCATGAGGGAGGTCGACACCCGTTACAAGCTCAGCCGCTTCTGCAGCGAGACCGGCGGGAACGCCTACTACATCGATCATGCCGGAGAGCTGGGCCGCATCTACACCGACATCCAGAACGAGCTGCGTTCCCAATACATCCTCGGCTTCTATCCTCCCGACGGCGTCAAGCCCGGCTCGAAGTGGCGAGCCGTGGATGTGCAAGTCAGCGAAGGAAAGGCTAAGACGATCCGCGGCTACTACCCATGAGAGTGGCCGCGGCGGCTCTTCTCCTCCTCGTGTTCTGCGCAGGGGGCGCCGCGCAGACGCTTCCGCCGCCCGCGAGCCAGGGAGTCGTCAAGCTCTCGCGCCGCGAGCGCAAGGAGCGGACGGCGAAGCTGGCCGAGCAGTACCAGACATTCATCAGCGACGTCGAGCCGATCATGCAGCCGACGGAGCTCGATACGTTTCTGATCCTGGAGAGCGACGCGCAACGAGACCTCTACATCGAGGATTTCTGGCGCAGGCACGCACTGACCGAGGGAATGCCGGGATCCACGTTCCGGCAGGTCTATTACGAGCGTCTGGTCACGGCGAAGGAGCGCTATCGATCGCTTGGCAGCGATCGCTCCCGCGCCTACGTGATTCATGGCGAGCCCGCCGAGGTCTTCACACCCCATGACTGCGACCTCTTTCAGCCGATGGAGATCTGGACCTACCGCCGCCTGCCGGGCTTCGAGAGTGAAGCCCACTTCCTCTTCTACATTCCGCGCGAGGGCTCGGACTACGTATTGTGGCAGCCGATTTCGATGACCACGGATGCGTTTTACGATCTCTTTTCGAGGATGGTCATCGCTACGACGAGCACGAAAGCGGCAGCATTTCAACGAGTGTTCGGCATCGTCAAGGGCACGGCGAACCTCACCCATTGGCAGCAGGAATGTTCCGACGCCGACGAGACCCTTCGGGCCATCGAATCAGCGCACATGCGCACGCTCGACAACGCGAAGCTTTTCCAGCCGCCGGCCGTCGACCCGGAGCAGGTGCGAAAGATCTTCCATTCGGTGGTCATGCCCACGTCCGGCGCGAAGCCGCTTCCGGCCCAGCTCTCGGTCTCTTACCCCGCGAAACAGGGCAACCGCACGGCCGCCGAGATGACGATCCTCGTGCCGCGGTCGCAGCTCATCGTGAAAGAGGTCGGCGGAACGAAGCTCTACAGCCTCGATGTCGTGGGCGAAGTGCTGAAGGACGACAAACTGTTCGAGAGCTATCGCTATCGCTTCGACTACCCCGCCGATGTCAAGACGGACCAGATCGCGGTCGTGCTCGATCGCTTTCTGCAGCCTGCCGAATACCAGGCGCGTATCAAGATCGCCGATCTGAATGGAACGAGCGAGGCCATCGTCGAGCAACGAATCACGGTCCCTGAGCTCAGCGACTCGCCCGAGAATCGCCGGCAGAAGGAGGCCGCGGCCTCGGCGCTGGCGACGATCAAGGACAGGATCGAGTCGAACGCCCCGACGATCCGAATCCTCCCGCTGCCGGAAGAGTTGCTCAGCGGCGTCCAGCACATCGACACCGTCGTCGAAGGCGAAGGGATTGCCGCGGTCGAGTTTTACCTCGACGGAAAAAAGGTGATGAGCAAACGCCAGCCGCCCTACGCTCTCGATCTCGACTTCGGCAACGTGCCGCAAGTCCATCGAATCCGCGCTCTCGGCCTCAACGTCAAAGGCGAAACCATCGCCGGCGACGATGCCACCGTGAACACGGGCAACGATCCCTTCCGGGTGCGCATCGTCGCGCCACGCGTCGTGTTGACACCGCACGGCCCGATGCGCGTCGAGATGGCGTTGACCGTCCCCGAAGGAAAACAGCTCGACAAGCTCGAGCTGTTTCTCAATGAGACGCGCGTGGCCACTCTTTTCGGACCACCGTATGTGCAGGTCGTGGACGTACCGGCGATGGAAGGCATCGGCTACTTCCGCGCCGTCGCCTCGCTCAAGGACACCCCTGAGCAGTGGCCGATCGAAGACGTCGTGACATTCAATACCTCTCAGTTCATGGAGGAGGTCAACGTCCACCTCGTCGAGCTGCCGACCACCGTGCTGCGCGACGGACATCCCGTCAATGACCTTAACGAAACGGCGTTCAAAGTGATGGACGAAGGGAAGCCGGTGAAGGTGGCCAAGTTCGAGCACCTGAACAACCTGCCGCTCTCCATCGGCCTGGCCATCGATACGTCGGCCTCCATGCAGCCGCGCATGGCCGAGGCGGAGAAGGCGGCCTCGCTCTTCTTC
>DATLWH010000132.1:0-5415 GCA_035576505.1 Thermoanaerobaculia bacterium
ATTCACCTCGCCACGCCGCCACTGCTCCGGGCGGAAATCGCGGTTCCGGTTCTGCACGCCGGGAAGAGTGTGCTTTGTGAGAAACCGCTGGCCCTCTCGCTCCGCGAAGCAGACGAGATACTCGACGCCGCACGGCTCGCCGGCCGTGGCGTGGGCGTGAACTACGTTCTCCGCCACCATTCCGCGTTCGAGCTCGTTGGTCGGCTATCTGCTTCGGCGCTCTTTGGACCGTTGCGGACGTTCTCGCTCCAGAACTTCGCGCAGGCCCTGCCCGGCGATCACTGGATGTGGGACACGGAGAAGAGCGGCGGCATCCTGGTCGAGCACGGCGTCCATTTCTTCGATGCATATGGGCAGATTGCCGGCGCTCCGGAAGAAGTCTGGGGCAGCGCGCCTCGGAAGGAAGCGGTTGAGGTGACTGTCCGATATGTCAGCGGTGCGATCGGCCGTTACTACCATGAGTTCGCGTGGCCCCAGCTGGTGGAGCGCACACACGGAGTCATGTTCTTCGAGCATGGCTACGTCGAGATTGACGGCTGGATTCCTGAGCGGGTGCACGGGAAAGTGGACGCACCGGCAGCGGAGCTCGACGCTCTCGTCCGGCCTCTGTGTCCCTCACTCGAGGTGCGCGAAGATTCTGGTGCGACTTCTTTCGACGTTCGGTTTCCCGATCGCCAGGCCGCCTATCAGTCCGCCATCGTCGACGGGATGCGCGACCTCGTTGCGAAACACCGTGCGCCGAGCCATCGCATGGTCGTCTCCGAGCACGACGCTCGCGACAGTTTGTCTCTCGCACTGGGGGCTCGGCGTGCTGTCGAAACCGGAGGGCGCGAGCGGTTATGAGAACACCAAGCGACCGAGGCAACAGATTTCCATTGACGACAGGCAAAGAGTCAACAAATGGAGGAGGAGCTCAAGTGAAGAAGCGTTGGATTGTGTTGCTGGGGGCGGCTCTCGTCATTTCAGCCATGGTCAGTGCCCAGAGCGTGTTGGCACGCGGCCATTCAGGTTCATCCAGATCAGCGGTGCCGACGATTCCACACTGCACAGCGACAGGGAACGTCTCGTACATGTACTGGGGTGACAGCGGGGACAACGCTGCACATAAATCGAGCATCGCGGTCGCCGAGAAGAAATGCAAAGGCCTGCACGTGAACGCGATCTGGGATTCGGGGAACTACGACACCGATCTCGCCACGAAGATCGGCTCCGGTAACGCTCCGGATCTCTTCCAGCTCGATGCCTCGAAGCGCATTCCGCAGTATGTGTCGCTAGGCGCGCTTGCGCCCATGGACGCGTTCGTGAAGAAGCAGAAGATGGACCTGCCCAGCATCTACTGGGCGCAGTGCGTGAACGAGCTCACGTACCAGGGGCACGTGTACGGCCTGCCGCGCACGTGCAGCAACCAGAGCCTGCTCTTCTACAACAAGGAGATGTTCCAGGCCAAAGGGGTGGCGCTCCCGACGAACAACTGGACGTACACCGACATGGCACAGGCAGCCGCAAAGCTGTCCGGAACCTACTCCGTGCCGCATGACTCGACGTCTCAGTTGCGGTTCGGCATGGCGTTCAACACCGACGACTTCCGCACCGAGCAGTTCATGTGGGGCTGGGGCGGCGACTGGTTGAACAGCAAGCTCACCCAGTGCACGCTGACCAGCGCGCCGGCTCGGGCGGGTCTGCAGTTCCTGCACGACATCGCGTACAAGGACCACGGTATGCCGACCGCGGCTCAGGCCAGTGGTCTTCCGGACTACTTCGGCGGGTTCCAGAAGGAACGCTATGCCATGGCGTTCATGGGCCCGTGGGCGCTCGATTATGCCTTCGGCAAGAAGCCGGGCGGCCAGCCGCAGATCAACTTCGACTGGGGCGCGGTTCTGACGCCGAAGGGACCGACGTCTCGCCAGGCAGTGATGGCCGCGACGGGGCTCGTGATCGCCAAGAACTCGAAGCACAAGAGTGCGGCCTTCTGGCTGGCTCGCTTCGACAGCGAGGGCATCGGCGCAGTGGTGACCGGCGCGTACGGCGTCGACATGCCGGGGGCGAAGGCGCTCTGGACTGCCCCGGCCATTGTCAGCGAGTTCGGGAAGCCGCTCCTCGCCACGATCAGGCAGAGCAACCTGACGGGCCGTTACCCGAAGCTCGTGCCGCAGTACGACAAGTTCTGGAACGTCGTCAGCACCGACCTGCAGCCGTTCTGGCAGAACAACGCGTCGGTTGAGGACGTGACCACGAAAGCGTGCGCCGACGTCACCAGCCAGGGACTGCTGAAGTAGGCGCATTTCCGTTCCGTCGGGCGCGCCTCGGCGTCGCCACCGGCTGATGCCGGTGGCGGCGCCGGAGCCGCCCGTCAGTTCGAACGGCGCGTAGCCAGCCGATGGATTATTGGAGGAGATAGCGCAATGTCGGCAGTAGAGACGGCGCCGCGCAAAGGCGGCTTCGCGCGCTGGTGGTCGCGGACTCGCGAGGCGCGCTGGGGAACGAGTCTGACCTCGATCTGGCTGATCGGGTTTCTCGTGTTTTCGGCGGTCCCGCTCGCGCTGTCGGTGTACATCAGCTTCACCAGTTGGGCGCCGATCTCCGGTCCCTTCTGGAAGGCCCACAGGATCGGGCTCAAGAACTACGAGACCTTCCTCAGCGACCACGTGTACTGGCACTCGGTGGCCAACACGATCTACTACGCGGTTGGCAGTGTCGCTGTGGTCAATCTGGTCGCGCTGCCGATGGCCCTGTTGCTCAATCAGAAGCTGCGTGGCCTGAACATCTTCCGGACGATCTTCTACCTGCCTGCGATCCTGCCGGCGGTCGCGGTGGTTCTCGTGTTCAGGCTGATCCTTTTCCCGGGAACCGGCCTCATCAGCTGGATCCTCACCAAGGTGGGCGCTCAGTGCGACACCAAACAGGTCACGTGCAACCCGGTCGACTGGCTCAACAATCCGAGGTTGACCATGCCGGCGGTCATCCTGATTTCGGCCTGGGGTGTCGGGCAGACACTCCTGATCTACCTCGCCGGCCTTCAGGGCATCGACAGGGGACTCTATGAAGCCGGCTCGGTCGATGGCACTACGGCGTGGACCAGATTCCGGTACATCACGCTGCCCCTCCTGACCCCGGCCATCTTCTTCAACGTCGTCACCGGGCTCATCGGCGCATTTCAGGAGTTCACGAAGCTGGTGATCTTCGCCGGTGGCGCGACCGCCACCGGTGGTCCGCGGCAATCGCTTTTGACGACGTTCTGGTACGTCTACGTCGAAGGCTTCGACTATTCCCACATGGGACTGGCAACTGCCATGGCCTTTGGTCTCTTCTTCCTCATCCTCGTCTTCACGGCACTGAACTTTCTCGGCCAAAAGCGGTGGGTGTTCTATCAGGACGAGCGTCGCTGATGAGCGAGCTCGAACAGACCCCACTCGTCCCGGCGGCGGCACTTCCTGTCGGCGTGCCAAGAACGCCCCGGCGTAACTCGGCGCTGCCGGGGGGTGGTGGCTTCGGCTCGAAGCTCTCGGCCTACGTCGTCGTCGTGCTCATCTCGGTCGTCTCGTTGTTCCCGCTGTACTGGATGGTCGAGAACTCGCTCCGCACCGCGGTGGACGCAGGGGCGAACGTCACGTTGGTGCCGAAGTTCCCGTGGCAGTGGTCGAACTACTCGGCCATGTGGAACTACCTCCCGTACCCGATGAGCACGTTCCTGATCAACAGCTTCCTTGTCGCAGGACTGGTCACGCTCGGGACAGTGATCTCCAGTGCGCTGATCGCGTACGGCTTCGCCCGCTTCCGCTTCTTCGGACGCGAAATCCTTTTCGCCGTGATCATCAGCACGATGATGATCCCGTACGCGGTGATGATGATCCCGCAGTACGCGCTCTTCATCAACTTCTTCCACTGGGGCAGTGGCGGCTCGCTCTTCGGCTACCACAACCTCAAACAGTTTCTGCCCCAGATCGTGCCTGCATTCTTCGGCTCGCCGATCTTCATCTTTCTGCTGCGTCAGTTCATCAGAGGGATTCCCTACACCCTGGACGAGGCGGCCATGGTCGACGGCGCCGGGCCGCTCCGGATCTTCTGGAAGATCATCCTGCCTGAGCTCAAGCCCGCGCTCGCCGCCGTGGTGGTCCTGACCTTCATCGGTAAGTGGAACGACTTTCTCGGTCCTTTGATCTACCTCCAGGATCCACACAACTGGACCGTGGAGCTTGCGCTCAACGGTTTCGTCGGTCGTTACGGCACGTCGAATCTCAATCTGCAGATGGCGGCTTCCGTGATCGCCATTGCGCCCATCGCGTTCATCTACTTCATCGCCTCGCGACAGATCATCGAGGGCGTCACTCTGAGCGGCGTCAAGGGCTGAGCACGATCGGCAAGTCTCAAGTCACCGTGCTCTTTGTCGCAGCGGTTCTCGTCGCGCTGATCGGGGCGCGGTTCGTCTCGCAGAGAGCACAAGAGCCGGCGGGCTCCTGGACGGCGGCGGCTCCTCTTCCGGTTCCGGAGGTGTCGCAAGCTGCCCTCCTGCTCCGAAACGGCGACGTGCTGATGACGGGCGGCGAGGACGTGAGGGACGGCCGACCGACCGCCGTGGTGCAGCGGTATCACACTGCAGCCGGAAAGTGGTCTACCGCGGCCGCAATGCGGCAGGAGCGCATCGGCCACACGGTGAGCCTGCTCGAGGACGGCCGTGTTCTCGTCGTGGGCGGTCTGGGGAAGAAGCTGCAGCCGCTCAGCTCGGTCGAGATCTACGACCCGGCTCGCAACCGATGGGCTGCGACGGTGCCGCTACCGAAGGTTCGGTTCTCGCACACGGCCACGCTTCTTCCCGACGGTCGCGTACTGGTGGTCGGCGGGATCGTCCACGGCGCGATCTCCCGCAGTGTTCTCATCTTCGATCCGCGCAAGCCGGCATGGCGAGCGGGCCCGTCGACGCTCTTTCCGCATGCGCAGCAGGACGCGGTGACCCTTTCCGACGGGCGAGTTCTGATTGCCGGAGGGTACGGCGGCAGGGCAGAGGTGTACGACCCGAAAGCCGGCAGGTGGACGGAGGTGGGAGGTCCTCATCTGCTCGCCCATCCGATCCTTGCCCCCCTGCGGAACGGGGATGCACTGCTCGCCACGGGAGTCAACGACGCGGGCCAGGCGTTCACCTCTGCCAACCTCTTCGATCCGAAGACGGACCGCTGGAGCTCGGCCGCGGCGATGGCCATCGGGCGGGACAGCCCGATCGGTGTGGAGCTGCGCGATGGCCGGGTCCTGGTCGCCGGGGGAGCGGCCAGTCGACAGGTGCTGCGGTCGGCCGAGATCTACGATGGGCGGAGCAACCGCTGGACTTCCGCCGCCTCAATGCTCCAGGCACGTTCCGCGGCGTCAGCCCTCTTGCTGCGGAATGGAAACGTGCTGGTCTGTGGCGGTTCCTGGTACGGCACC
>DATLWH010000133.1:0-2215 GCA_035576505.1 Thermoanaerobaculia bacterium
CGCCGCATGCGGGTGGCGCGGTCATGAAAACTGCGCGCACGATTTACAAGGAACGCACTCGCCGAGCGCGCCAGGGCCGCGTCGATCGCGGCATCATGCAGCGCCTCGAAGGTCTTGACTAATTCACCCGTGGCCGGATTCACCGATGCAATCGCCATTGTCGAAGAACCTCTGCTATCCTCGGCTTCAAATCATCCAGAGTTGCAGTTCAAATCAAACTCATCGAAGGAGTTCCCATGAGCCACGTGAAGCATATTCGCTTCCTGTTTGCGATAGCTCTGCTCATCGCCATCGTACCGTTCCCACTGTTTGCGCAAAGCAGTACCGGCTCCGTTTCCGGCATCGTGAGCGATGAGTCCGGCGCTGTGCTGCCTGGTGTCTCGATCACCGCTCTCAACACCGCCACCGGCCTGTCTCGGACCGCGGTATCGAATCCGGTCGGGCACTACGACATTCCGCTGCTGCCTCCAGGCACGTACTCGGTGTCGAGCGAGCTGTCCGGTTTTTCGCCGGTCAAGTACGACCGGATCGTCGTGAACGTCGGCAGCGACTCCGCCGTCAACTTCAAGCTGAAGCAGGGGGTCTCGGAGAGCGTCACGGTCACCGCCGCTGCGCCGCTGGTCGACACCAGCCGCTCCGAGGTCAGTTCCGTGGTCAATGAGAAAGCGATTCAGAACCTGCCCACGAACGGGAGGAACTTCATCGATTTCGTTCTGACCACGCCGGGCGTCGTTCGCGACGTGCGCCTCGGCGACATCAGCTTCGCCGGCCAGCGCGGCACTCTGAACTCGCTCGTCATCGACGGCGCGAACAACGACAACACCTTCTTCGGCCAGGCTCTGGGCCGCACCGGCTCCGGCCGCGCGCCGTATCAATTCTCCCAGGACGCGGTGAAGGAGTTCCAAGTCAACACCAACTCCTACTCGGCCGAATACGGCCGCGCAGGGGGAGCCGTCATCAACGTGGTGACCAAATCGGGCACGAACGAGTTCCACGGTACGGCCTTCGACTTCCTTCGCGACCGCAAGTACAACGCGAACGACTTCATCAACACCATCCAGACGCCGCCGCGCGTCAAGGGTCCGTATCACTTCGATCAGTACGGCTTCAGCCTGGGAGGCCCGATCGTTGCGGAGAAGCATTTCTTCTTCGCGAACTACGACGGGCAGCGCAACTCGATCGACAACCCCATCCTGCTCGGCGTCACGGCGGCACAAGTGCCGGGCGATGCGGCCTCACAGGCCGGATATCAGAAGGTTCTGGCCCTTTCCGACACCTACCAGAAGACGCAGAACCAGGACGTCTTCCTCCTCAAGACCGATCACGAGCTCTTCGCGAACGATCACCTCTCGCTGCGCTACAACCGCCAGAAATTCACCGGCGGCAACTTCGAGAACGGCAACTCCTCGAACTCGATCCAGCACACCGGTGACTCACTGGTGCAGACGGATACGCTGTCGCTGTCGAATTCGACGATCCTCACCAACTCGCTCTTCAACGAAGTGCGGGCGCAATACGCGAAAGACAGCGAACCGGGAAAGGCCAACAGCGCCGACCCCGAAGCGCAGATCAATCAGAACTCGATTCGCGTGATCAACATTGGCCGGAACACGTTCAGCCCCCGCGAGACGACGATCAAACGCAATCAGATCGCCGACACGCTGACGGACGTCATCGGCGCCCACACCGTGAAGGGTGGCATCGACATCAATCGGGACAAGATCCTCAACTACTTCCCAGGCAACTTCTTCGGTTCGTACAGTTTCAACAGCCTGGCCGACTTCCAGAACGGAGTCGCCGCCAGCTACCTGCAAGCCTTCGCCGGCCCGGGCACCACAGGCCCGATCACACATCCCGACATGACGGAATACGCCGCATTCGTGCATGACGAATGGCAGGTGCATCCCTCGCTGACCATCAACGCCGGCCTCCGCTACGACTTCCAGAGCATTGCGCAGCCGTCGGTGAAGAATCTCGATCCTCAGCTCCTGGCCGCGGGGCTCGATACGAGCAAGGTCCCCGAGGATCACAACAACCTTGCCCCGCGCCTCGGCTTCGCCTGGACGCCGAACACCGCCAGCCGCACAGTCGTGCGCGGCGGCTATGGCATCTTCTACGGCCGCACGCCGGCGATCATGATCGGCACGGCGCACTCGAACAATGGGATCAACGTCCAGACGCTCAACTTCACGGGCGCGCTGATCCCGAAGTACCC
>DATLWH010000134.1:0-4192 GCA_035576505.1 Thermoanaerobaculia bacterium
GAGGAGCGAGATCGGGCCGTACGCATCCTCGAGCATCATGGCCATCCGGTCCCACGCATCGAGCACGGTTTCGGGAGTTACCTTCTCCATCGGCAGGCGCTCGATCTCCGCCAGCCGGCGCCTGGCCTCGGCGAGCGCACGCTCATACGCCGCCACCAACGCCGCGGCGTCGTAGATGGGGATCGTGGGTCGTGGGTCGATCGTCGTCGCTTCGGTCATCGAAAAGAGCGGGCATTCTAGCTGAGGCGAAACCGCGCGGGTGTCGGGAGTCGGGGGTCGGGGGTCGGATAGAGCGGGAGGGAGGTCGGAGTAGAGCGTGCCGTTGTTGCTCCGACCCCCGACACCCGACTCCCGACCCCCTCGGCCCTGTGGTTACCTCGTGACGCCCCGCGCCACAAGGATCGGATACGGATCGATCGCTTCACCCTTCGACCACGCCTTGCTGGGAGGCAGAAGGGTGATGGCGAAGTGGAGGTGCGGCGTGTCGGGAGGCGCATTGCCGGTCGTGCCGACGTAGCCGATGACGTCGCCCGCCTTAACGCGCATCCCTTCGACGACGTTGGCCGCATAGCTGTCGAGGTGCGCGTAGAAATAGCTCCGCTCCCTGGCCAGATCGAACTCGTAAATCGTCAACCCGCCGGCGCGGCTCTCCCACAGTTTCCGGATCGTCCCGTCGACCGCGGCGAGCACAGGCGTTCCCCGCGGAGCAAGGATGTCGATGGCGTGATGGGGGTGACCGCTGTGGATGTTGTCGAAGTCGTCGCGCAAGGCCTCCCTGGCGACGCCGGCGACCGGGATGACGATGGCATCGATGCTCACCGGCGGCATCTGCACGAGCGGCGTCACAGCCGCCGTTCGGCCGGTGATGAGCATAGCGACGCCGATGGCGGCGACCAGCAGCCTGATGGTTGTGCGCATGGAAGACCCGCACTCCATAAAAGCGAGCGGAGCCGCGATAATCCCTCCGTGCCCGAATTACCGGACGTGACCGTATACGTGGAGGCGATCGCGAAGCGGATCGCCGATCAGCCGCTGCTCAAGCTCCGCCTCGGCAATCCCTTCGTGCTGCGCAGTGTCGATCCGGCGCCGTCCGAGCTCACCGGCAAACGCGTCACGGCCGTCCGCCGCCTCGGCAAGCGGATCGTCATCGCCCTCGAGTCGGATCTCTTCATCGTCATCCATCTGATGATCGCCGGCCGATTCAAGTGGCTGCCGTCTGGCGCGAAGCTCCCGGGAAAGATGGGGTTGGCCGCATTCGATTTTCCCAACGGGACGCTGCTGCTGACCGAAGCCGGCTCGAAGCGGAGGGCATCGATTCACATCGTGCGCGGCGAAGAGGCGGTACACGCCCACGACCCCGGCGGCCTCGATCCTCTCGATATCTCTCTGCCTGCTTTCCGTGCCGCGCTCACCGGCGAGCGTCACACGCTCAAGCGGACGCTCACCGATCCACACGTCTTCAGCGGCATCGGCAACGCCTACTCGGATGAGATCCTCCATCGCGCCCGCCTCTCGCCCGTGCAGATGACGACGAACCTCTCCGACGAGGAGATGTCCCGACTCTACGACGCCATGCGCGGCACGCTGCTCGAATGGACCAAACGCCTCCGCGCCGAGGCCGTCGATCGATTCCCGGAGAAAGTCACAGCCTTCCGCCCCGACTTCGCCGTCCACGGCCGCTACGGCAAACCATGTCCCGACTGCGGCACAGCCGTACAGCACATCGTCTACTCCGAGAACGAGACGAACTACTGCGCCCGCTGCCAGACCGGAGGCCGTCTCCTGGCCGACAGAGCCTTGTCGCGCCTGCTGCACAGCGATTGGCCGAAGTCGATTGATGAGTTGTGAGGCGCGGGTGCGGGGTCTCGGGGTTGCGTGGTCTAGGGAGCTCGGGCCTGTTTCCAGGTTGCAAAAAAAGGAGGGCTCATGCTATATCTCATTCGTATATCTCATGGAGGCTGTCATGGCCACTGCTAAAGTGTTCTGGTCGGGTCGCTCACAGGCCGTGAGACTGCCGAAACAATTCCGTATGGAGGCGCGAGAGGTGCGCATCAAGAGGCGGGGAACCTGGATAGTCCTCGAACCAGTCCCGGACACATGGAGTTGGCTCGACGCGATCGCGGGAACCTTGGACGAGGATTTTGTGGAGGCAGTGCAGGAGCAACCGCACGCGACAGATCGGCCCGATATCGAGAAGCTCTTCGAGTCATGAAGTATCTTTTGGACGCAAATGCGGTGATCGCTCTGCTGAACGACACCAGATCCAGAACGGCGCGGCAAGCACGGCGGCATAAGTCCGGCGATGTTGGGATCTCCGCGATCGTCGTGCATGAGCTTTACTACGGCGCTTTCAAGAGCCAGCGGACAACACGCAACGTTGCTCTCGTCGACACCTTACAGTTCGAGGTCGTAGAGTTCGATCGAGAAGACGCGAAGCAGGCTGGCGAGATCCGCGCGATGCTGGCGGCGCGCGGCTCTCCAATTGGTCCCTACGATATGCTGATTGCCGGACAAGCCAGGGCGCGTAGATTGACTCTAGTTACGCGCAATACCGCCGAATTTGCGCGCGTCCCAAACTTGCGCATCGAGGACTGGGAGAGCGAGCGCGGGAAGAAGCGTGAGGCCTTAAGAAAGCCTTAACGCTCAATCGGTTTCTTCACATCTCCGTACAGCAGCGTCAGGAAAGCACGCGACAACTCATCCTCGGAGTATTCGGGATGCCGGCGCCGGATCCCGGCAAGGGTCGTTTCCCGTACCGCGTCACTCAAGTCGACGGCGATCTGCACACGGCCCGATGTTCCGAGAGCTTTGTACAGTTCGAGCTGAGCCGCATCAGCCTCGAACGACGTGTCGGTTAGGGCCACGCAGAAACGATACCGCTTCGCGGCTTGGATCACCAACTCTTCGGTCCAGCGCCCTCGATCGAGTTACGTCGAAGTGTCTGCCCGTCACGCCATGCCGGGTCGGACTCCCGTCAAGACTGCGGCAGCGCGCGCGGCTTTGGACACCGCAGACCGCGAGACCCCGCAACCGCGTGACCTCGCGACCCCAAGACTCCACACCCCCTTCTAACTTTCCGCACCCCGCGGCGTCTATCCCCTCAGACCGATGGATGCCTCACCCCGCGCCGTAAACTTCCCAAGGCCAGTGACGCTGACGATGCCTCCGCAGACTCCGCCGCGCGGCAGCGAAGACGATCTTCGCCTGGCGCGGGCCTGTGCCGACGGCGACTCCGAGGTCTTCGCCTCGATCTATGACCGCCACGGCGAGCGGATGAAATCGATCGCCTATCACCAGCTCGGCAATGTCTCGGACGCCGAGGATGCCGTGCAGGAGACATTCATCAAGGTGCACCGCGCCGCCGCGAGCTACAACGGCGAAGCGGCCTTCACCACGTGGCTGTACCGCATCCTCATCAACACCTGCTACGACATGCTGCGAAAGCGCAGCCGCAGGATCCGCGAGACCCCGATCGACGACCTGCCTCACGCCGGCCACGCCGCGAACGCGGTCGACGACGTCAAACGGATCGCGCTGCGGAAGCTGCTGCATGAATTGCCCGAGCAGCGCCGCACCGTATTCGCCCTCTTCGAGATCGAGGGCCTCAGCCACGCCGAGATCGCCGGGATTCTCGACATCACCGAAGGGAACTCGAAGTGGATTCTCTTCTCCACGAAGAAGCAGCTCCAGGAGCAGTGGAAAAAATCATGACCATTAACTGCAATCAACTCGACGACCTCCTTATGGAAGGCGACCGTTTCTCGCTCGAGCTCGCCGCGCGGCATGCGCAATCGTGCGACGCGTGCATGGAGAAGCTGGCCGGCTGGAACGAGATCTCCGCAACCGCGCGTGAGCTTCACGCGACATGGAACAGCGATCTGCTCTGGCCGCGCATCGAACGCGATATCCGCACAATCCGCCGGGAACAGGGTGGCACGCGGACGCGCCTGTGGCAGATCGCCGCGGCCATTTTTCTATTCACCGCGCTCGGCGTGACCGCATGGATCGCCCAACGGCGCGCACACGCCTCGGCCTTCGACGAGGCCATTCTCCGAGCGTCGGCCGTCGACGAGGTCGAGCGAGCCGAGAAGGCGCATATCGCCGCCATCAACCACCTTGAATCACTGACCTCCACGAAGCTCGATCAGCCGACGACACCGCTCCTGGTCAGCTACAAGGAAAAACTGATGAT
>DATLWH010000135.1:0-2081 GCA_035576505.1 Thermoanaerobaculia bacterium
TCGTGATCGGCGTGGATAATGAAGAGGACGTCGAGCGCGTGCACGAGGGCCGGATTCGGCTCGTACTCAGCCTCCGTCGTCCTATACATCATGTTCAGGAAGTTGGCCGGATACGACAATTTGTTGTCCGGGTAGGCGTACGGCATGCCGACCATGTGGCGATAGCCGAAGCCGGCGATGGTGATCATTTTGGCGACGAGCCGCTCGATCTGCCGCTTGCGCACCTCACGATCGAAGATGTTCTTGGCCTCGGGATAGAACGTGCCGAGGGCGCTGATCATCGCGATCAGCATCCCCATCGGATGCGCGTTGTAGCGAAACGAGTCGAGGACGAATTTGAGGTTCTCGTTGATGAACGTGTGGTACGTGATCGTATGCGTCCACGCCGCCAGCTCGTCTTTCGTCGGAAGCTCGCCGTTGAGGAGCAGCCACGCGGTCTCCAGGTAGGTGCTCTTCTCTGCAAGCTGCTCGATCGGATATCCGCGGTACTCCAGGATGCCCTTGTCGCCATCGATGAACGTGATGGCGCTGCGGCACGCGGCGGTGTTCATGAAGGCCGGGTCGTAGGTCATCAGACCGAAGTCGTCATCCTTGACTTTGATCTTGCGCAGATCGGTGGCGCGGATGGTCTCGTCGCTGATCGGGACTTCGTACGATTTGCCCGTGCGGTTATCGGTGATCGTTAGGCTGTCGTTGGTTGGCAAGAGGCTCCCTCCAGGTACAATCGCGCGGTCAATCTATCAAATGTCGCCGGATCGCGCAGTGACGAGCGCCGTGGCCACGATGGCGGCGGTCTCCGCCCGAAGACGCCGGACGCCGAGACGCTCGAACGCGCAGCCGTGATCGCGAGCTCGTTGCAGCTCGTTTTCGCTCCATCCGCCTTCGGGACCGATGAGGAGGGTTGCGGCGTTGCCGGGTTGCCACGCTGCAGGCGTGGAGTCGGCATCGAAGAGGATCTTCGGCCCTTCGCGCCTGATCACGTCGTCGAATGGTGCCGGCTCCGCGACGATCGGGATCACCGAACGGCCGGACTGCTTGGTAGCCTCGAACACGATCTTCCGCCATCGCTCCGCTTTGCCGCGATAGCGCTCGGGACGGATCTCCACCCGCTCGGTAACCAGCGGGATGATCGAACGGACGCCGAGTTCCGTCACCTTCTGCAGCACGATGTCGAACTTGTCGAGGTTGATGATGGCCATAGCCAGATGGACGGCCACACGTGCCTCCCGGCCAGGTGCCGGCGCGGTGAGCTGCAAGCCATCGGCGGTGTACTTCGCCACGAACGCCGCGCCGCGGCCGTTGAAGACCTCGACCTCTTCGCCCTCACGAACGCGCACGACGTGCGCGTGGTGTTGCTCGTCACGGCTGAGCGTAAGGGCCAGGCCCGCGGCGAGTTCGGCGTCGATGAAGAAGCGGTGTTTCATACCATCTGTCATCCTGAGCCGCCGACGCCCCGTTAGGGGCTGAGGACGGCGAAGGATCCCCAACCTGCAACCCGGGAGGTGGCGGCTACCGGCTGGGGATCCTTCGCCGCGCTTTACCCCTCCGGGGTGCCGCCGGGCTCAGGATGACAGTTTATTCGGCGCAAGCCTCTCCTTCACAAACGGCACGAGCAACAGACCGGGGATACCTAGGAACACTGTCAGCCAGAAGTATGAGGCGTAGCCGGCGTGCTGCGCGATCCATCCGCTGGGCGTGCCGATGACGACGCGGGTCAACCCGAACACGGCCGTCAGCATCGCGTACTCGGTGGCGGCGCGCTCGCGGTCACAGATGGCCATGAGGAACGCCAGGAACGCGCCCGTTCCCAGGCCGTAGCCGATGTTCTCCACGATGGCCGCGGCGTAGATGGCCCAGCGTCCGGCGTGTGTCGTCGCCACGAGCGCGTAGCCGAGGTTTGACAGGATCTGCGCGGCGCCAAGCCACAACATCGCCCGGTAGAGACCGATGCGCGCCACGATTGCTCCGCCCGCGATGGCACCAGCGATGCTGATGATGACACCGACGACCGCGGTGATCGTCCCGATCTCCGCGGGCGAATACCCCTGATCGACCCAGTACGGTTTGATCATCGCGTAGAT
>DATLWH010000136.1:0-2084 GCA_035576505.1 Thermoanaerobaculia bacterium
CTTCCGAAGCACGCCTGCGTCAAAGAAGAGAACAGGTCTGTAACCTTTCCCAGCATGCTCGCGTCAAACAAGAGAGACCGGGATCTGAAACGCCTGACTGATCAGGAGTTGATGGACCTCGTTCAGGCGGGTGACTTCACTCCAGCCTCGGAGATTTACGATCGTTATTCGAAGCGTGTTTATAACTATTCGTACCGCTTTTTGCTGGACCGTGAAGCGGCTGAAGACGCTACGCAGGAAGTTTTTGTCAAGATGATGAGACACGCAAACCAATTTCGCAGCGGAGCCACACTGTTAACGTGGCTCCTGGCAATCACGGGCAATCACTGCCGTGACCAACTGAGGAGCCTTCGGAAGCGGCCGGTCCACGGAGAGGATGGGTTGGAGCTCGTTCCAGCCTCGGACGAGGCCTCACCTGAGCGCCAACTGCAACGGCACGATACCCAAAGAATTGTCCAGGAAGCACTGACGCTGCTCTCGGCCGACCAGCGCGAAGCCATCGTTCTCTCCCGTTACGAGGGATGCACGTACGCTCAGATCGCGCTGATTTCGGGTTGTTCGGAGGGAGCAGTGAAGACGAGAGTATTTCGCGCCATGAATGTGCTGAAGAAAGCGCTGACCGGCGATGCCCAGGAGACTACCAATGCCTGACTGTGATGCCATGAGAGAAAACATGCCGCTGCTGCTGACCGAGTCGCTCGACCCGGTGCAGCGCGAGCTGACACACCAGCACATCGAAGCGTGCCCGGGTTGCACCAACGAATGGTCGGCGTACAAAGAGACCTGGAAGACGCTCGAGAGCCTTCCCGAGCTCGAAGTGCCGGCTCGCGTAAAGCAACGTTTCCTCGCCGAGATCGCCCCGGCGGAGGTGAGGCCGAATGTCGTTCCCTTCCCGCGCGGCCGCGCGACGCGCTGGCTGGCGCAGGCCGCGGCGGCCGTCATCGTGGCCGGCGGCGCGTTCTACGCCGGCAATCGCGTCGCGCCCAGGGTCACGTTAACGCCGGCAGAAACGGGCGTAAGAGAGATCGCGCACGTCACAACCGAGGTTCCGACGTACTCGATCGCGGAATCGCGCGTTCTTCCCGCGGCTTCCATCAGCCCGCAGATCGAGGGACGGCCCGACATCCAGAATGTTCAGTTCAGCGACGCCTCGCCGACAAACAATCAGATCGGTGTCTCCTTCGACATCACCTCGCATGTGACCGTGACCGGACGCCCGACGGACAAGAGCATGGTGCGCCTGCTGCGCTACGTTCTCGAGAACGAAGATCGGGAGTCGCCGTCGCGCTCCCGTGCCATCGACTGGGTCCGCTCGACCTACTCGCGCGTCGACAAACCGGACCCGGAAATCACCGAGGCGCTGGCCAACGTGCTTCGTAACGACCAACACCAGGGTGTGCGCATCAAAGCGGCGGACACGCTGCAGTCGATGCAGTCGGCAATGACCGACAGCACGCGCGACGCACTCGTCGAAGCATTGAAAAACGATCCCAACCCGGCCGTTCGTCTCAAAGCGGTCGAGGCGCTTGCGAAGCTCGCGCGCAGCGGTGCCGCTCTCGATCCCGAGATGGTCGACACGCTCCGCAAGAAGGCTTCGCAGGGTGATGAAAACGTCTACGTCCGCGTCAAGGCGGCAGAGGCACTGAGCAGCATTCAACCACGATGAGATCAACAATCCGAATTTCCATCGCCGCCGTAGCGCTGCTCTCCGCGACGCAGCTCTTCGGCGCCACCTTTGCGGCAAGCAACCGCATCGTCCGGGAGTTGCCGATCGATCCTTCCGGATCGGTATGGATCGACAACCCTCTCGGCAGCATCGACGTGATCGGCGGCGAGGGAAAGCTCGTCTCCGTCACCGCCAATCGTGTGATCACGGCGCCTGATGCCGCTTCGATGAGAGATGCGGCGGACAGCGTGGGGATAAACTTCGAAGGCGACACGAAAGTACGCCTCATGCGCACGATCATTCCGCCGGCGCACGACGCCCGCTGGAATGTCGCGGTGAACTACGTGGTCCGGGTCCCTCGCACCGTGAGCGTCAAGATCGGTTCGAAGTTGGCCGAGCACATCCGCGTGTCACACGT
>DATLWH010000137.1:0-2340 GCA_035576505.1 Thermoanaerobaculia bacterium
GCCACCACGCCAGCGGATCCGTCGGTAGACTTGTCGTCGACGACGATGATCTCTTTGTCGATCGGCACGTCGCGCACGTGGCGCAACAGCTCCGCCACCGTCGACCGCTCGTTGTAACAGGGGACGATGACCGACAGCAGCGGCGGTTTGGGAGTAGGGTCCGGCATTGGAGCGCGTATTGTAAGCTGTTGAAAACGATGACCGATTCAGAGGAAGCGCCGCGACACGAAACGAACGAGGTGCTACGGAAGTTCCTGCACATCGGCATGGGCTTCGGCGCGTTGCTCCTCCTGCGGATTCCGTGGCGTTACGCGGCCCTGATCGGCGTGGCCGCAACCATCGGCAACTGGCTGGTCCTTCATCGCATCGCCGGCCGCCGCGTGGCGCGGCATGAGCGCGGCTGGGATGTGGGCATCATCCTCTATCCATTGGCCGTCACGCTGCTGATCGTCGTCTTCAACTGGCATATCGAGATCGCGGCGGTGGCGTGGGTGCTGCTCGCCTTCGGCGACGGATTCGCGACCGTCATCGGCCGCTCGCTGCCGCTGGCGCCGCTGCCCTGGAATCCGGCCAAGTCGTGGGGGGGCGTGATCGCGTTCGTCCTCTTCGGCGGAGCGGCAGCATTCGCGATCGCGCGGCTCTTCGGCGCGCCACAGGACGTGGCCATCGCCGTGGCGGTGCTCGCCGGCGCCATCGCCGAGTCATTGCCGCTCGGCATCGACGACAACGTGACGGTGCCGTTCGTCGCCGCCGGTACGCTGGCAGCGATGGCCATCAAGCCGTTCGTTCCCTTCTACGCTGCGCCGCCGATCGCGTGGCCATGGGTCATCGTCAATACCGTGCTGGCAGTGGTGGGCTACGCTCTCCGCGGCGTCGATGTCTCGGGCGCGCTGGCCGGCTGGGTGCTGGGTTGCGTGATCATCGCCGGGGGAGGACCGCCTCTTTATGTGGCCCTGCTGGCCTTCTTCATCCTCGGCACGCTGGCGACGAAACTCGGCTACGCGCGCAAGGCGGGCCAGGGGCTGGCGCAGGAGCGGGGAGGGCGGCGCGGTGCCACGCATGCGTTTGCGAACGTCGGCGTGGCCGCGATCTGCGCCGTGGCCTGCTGGCGCGGACTCGGCTTCGTGCCGCTTTTCATGGGAATCGCCGCCCTGGCCACGGCAGCCGCGGATACGGCCGCATCCGAGGTGGGCCAGCTCTTCGGCCGCAGAGCATTCCTGCCGCTCTCGTTCCGGCGCGTCGAACGCGGCACGGAGGGGGCGATCTCCATCGAGGGAACGCTGGCGGGAATCATCGCCGGATGCATCGTCGCCATCGCCGGTACCGCGCTCACCGTGCATCACTTCCGCGCAGGCTTCATCGGCAGTGTGACCATCGACAAATCGAACGTCATCCTCGTTCTAACCGCCTGCGCGTTCCTGGGCTCCTACCTCGAATCGATTCTCGGGAGCTGGAACCGGCTCCACGGCTCCCCGATCGCCAACGGCGCCCTGAACTTCGCCAACACGTTCCTTGGCGCGTTCCTCTTCTGGGTAGCATGGCACTGGGTGCCGATGTTCGGATTCGAGTTTTAGCCGCTGCGCGGCGTTGTCTGTTGACTGCGGCCTTCGCGCAGCTCAGTGTCCGTTGCGGAGCGCGGCGCGGAAGACGGGGCCGTTCTGCAGTTCGCCGACGATGCGGTCGAGGCCTTTGTTGCTCTGCAGCGCCACATGTTGCGCGTATTCATCGCATACGGGGCAGAGCTGGCGGTTCAGGTCAGAATCCGGAACGCGCGTACCACAGAGGCGGCAGGTGGAATCAGCGTTCGGTGCCATATGTGACATTGTAGCATCCACCGCGCCTCCGCACCCCCCCGGAGTGCCTTGCACGAGAGAACATCATGACCGCCAATCTCAGGAGAATCGTCATCGTCGGAAGGCCGAACGTGGGAAAGTCGACGCTTTTCAACCGGCTTGCGGGCAAGCGGCGGGCTCTCACCCACGACATGCCGGGAATGACGCGCGACCGGCTCTCCGACGTCATCACTCTGGATAACGGCAGGCGCTACGAGCTCACCGATACCGGCGGGCTGGAGTATGGGGACTCGCCGATGTCGGCGTTTGCCGGCGAGATCCGCGATCAGGCCCGGCGGGCCCTCGAGACCGCCGACTTCATCCTTTTCGTCGTCGACGGCGCGGCCGGCATCCTGACAGAGGATCGCGACATCGCCCAGGAACTGCGGCCCGCGGCCGGCCGGACGCTGCTGCTCGTCAACAAGGTCGATCGCCGGGACGCCGAGGCCAACATTCCGGAGTTCTACGAGCTCGGCTTTGAGCGGATGCTGCCTCTTTCCGCCGAGCA
>DATLWH010000138.1:0-22266 GCA_035576505.1 Thermoanaerobaculia bacterium
TGCACTGGATACGCAGTGGCCGGAAATCGGCGAGCGCGTCGACGGATTGAAGGCGGCGAACGTCGCACTCCAACAGGAAGTCGCGCCGCATCATCTCGCCTATGTGATCTACACCTCGGGATCCACCGGCCGGCCGAAAGGGGTCATGAATGAGCACCACGGCGTGGTGAATCGGCTCCTCTGGATGCAGGAGGCGTACGGCCTGGGTGGGGGAGACGCGGTACTGCAGAAGACGCCGTTCAGTTTCGACGTGTCGGTATGGGAGTTTTTCTGGCCGCTCTTCACCGGCGCTACGCTGGTGATGGCCCAACCGGGGGGCCACAAGGATCCCGGCTATCTGGCCGACACCATCCGGCGGCATCACATCACGACGCTCCATTTCGTTCCCTCCATGCTGCAGGTCTTTCTGGAGCATGCCGAGGCGTCGCAATGTCTGAGTCTGAGACGGGTAGTCTGCAGCGGCGAAGCGCTGCCGTCCGCACTCGCGCGGCGCTTCGCGGAGCGCCTGCCGCATGCGACGCTATACAACCTCTATGGCCCAACGGAAGCGGCCGTCGACGTCACGGCCTGGACCTGCCCGGCAACGGAGATCCCTGATGCCATTCCCATCGGGCGGCCGATCGCAAATACACAGATCTACATCCTGGACCGGTACGGAGCCCCCGTTCCGGTCGGCGTGGCGGGTGAACTGCACATTGCAGGCGTTCAGGTGGCGCGCGGCTATCTGAACCGCCCGGAGTTGACGGCCGAGCGCTTCGTGACCGACCCGTTCGCCGGCGAAGCGGGTGCGCGCATGTACAAGACCGGCGACCTGGCCCGCTGGCAGGACGACGGCAACATCGAGTACCTGGGGCGCAACGATTTCCAGGTCAAGCTCCGCGGCTTCCGCATCGAACTGGGAGAGATCGAAGCGCGGTTGACCGAGCATGAGGCGGTGCGGGAAGCAGTGGTGGTGGCGCGCGAAGAGAAGGCCGGGGAGAAGCGCCTGGTGGTGTACTACACCCCGTCACCGGACCGCGCTGAGCCCTCAGCGGCCGATCTTCGCGCCTTCCTGAGCGAGCGTCTGCCGGAATACATGGTGCCTGCGGTGTATGTGCCGCTGGACGCGATGCCGCTGACGTCCAATGGGAAGCTGGATCGGAAAGCGCTGCCGGCTCCGGAGGCGGGATCGGTTGCGGCGCGCGCGTATGAGGCGCCGCAAGGAGAGATTGAGAAGACCCTGGCGGCGATCTGCCAGGAGCTGCTGGATGTCGAGCGAGTCGGTCGCCATGACAGCTTCTTCGAGCTCGGCGGGCATTCCCTGCTGGCCACGCAACTGATCGCAAAGGTCCGGAACCAGATGGACGTCGACCTGCCCCTCAGGACCGTCTTCGATCGGCCCGCCATCTCTCAATTAGCCCAGGTCGTCGCCACGGCGGGAAAGCGCATGGCTCCGCCGATTCGGCCCTTCGATCGCTCGCAGTATCAACTTGTTTGAATCGGTCGGCCGCCCGGGCGTCGGCGCGCCAATCAGGATCAGTGGACCTTTTTTCACTCGTTGGTGGATGTCCGTGTACGAGGAGGTGTAACGCCTTATGTCAGCTACAGACGCAGTTTTCGTAGCACCGCCGTTCGAGAGTCGCTCGATGGCCTCCGTCTCCGAGAGCGTAGTCTCGATCCCCTGGACCATCTGGTTGTTGTTCTTCGGCATCGTCACGTTCGCGGTCGGCTCCTTGGTGGATGTCGCCTGGCACAAGTCGGTCGGCCGGGACGCGTTCTGGACGCCTGCGCATACCACGATGGCGTTTGGCGGGCTCCAGGCCGTACTTGCCGGCTTTTTTGAGATCCTGCTGCAAACGCGGGCCGGCGCCTCCCGACGGCGCGACGATTCCGTACGGATCCTGGGCCTTCATGGGCCGGCGGGGGCCTTCCTTGTCGTCTGGGCCGAGTTGGCGATGCTCGCCTCCTCGCCGTTCGATGACTGGTGGCACAAGTCCTACGGGCTGGACCTGAAATTCATTACTCCACCCCACCTGCTGCTGATCGTTGGCTGGTTCGCCACCCAGATCGGCGCGCTGATCTGGATGGCCAGCATGGTCAACCGCTCCGCGGGGGTATTACAGGAACGGTTGGTGCGGCTGTTCCTGATCGCCGGTGCGATTCTCGTGATGTTCATGCCGACGCTGGCATTCGTGGTGCGCACGAACCAGCACACGGCTGCCATGTATCTGACCGTGGCCGTGTCGATTCTTCCAGCGCTGATTGCCACGGGCCGGGCTTCGAGGCACAGATGGGGCTGCACGCTCGTCGCTGCCAGTTACATGGGCATCCTCATCGCGTCGATATGGCTGTTCCCGCTGATTCCCGCACAGCCGAAGACCGGGCCGGTGTACCAGAAGGTGACCCATCTGATTCCCGGGCAATTTCCGCTCTTGTTGATCGTTCCGGCCTTCATCGCCGACCTGCTGTTGCAAAGGTTGGAGTCGCGGTCATCCTGGATCAAGGCCCTTCTGGGCGGGCCGGCCTTCGTACTCGGCCTGATGGCCGTGCAGTGGCCTTTTGGCAATTTTCTGATGTCGCCGGCAGCGCGGAACTGGATCTTCGGAACGGCCTATCTTCCTTACTATGAACCTGCCGCAAACCCGTATCAATTCAGAGTTCTGGAGAGCACAACGACTGCGTTCGTGCTGACCATGGCGGCGGCGCTGGTGGCCTCCGTCCTGACCACGCGTTTTGGCCTGGCATGGGGCGATTGGATGCGAAGGCTCCGCAGATGACGGCACCACCCTGTCGCCGTTTTCATTACGGAGGCTGAAACCGCATGAAGAACACATTGAAGATTCTCTTCCTTCTTGTCGCCGTTCTTTTCCCGAGCGCCTTCGCCTATGCCCACGTCGGCAGCGCGGACGTCTACTATGAAGGGAATGCCGGGCCTTATCCCCTTTTCGTGACCATACGCATGCCACAGGTGATTCCCGGCGTTGCCACGATCCAGGTGCGCAGCGCCTCGCCGGACGTACATACCATCAAGGTCGTGCTTCTCCGCCTGGCCGGGCCGGGCTCGAAACTACCGTCCACGCCAGACGTTGCCCAGCGGTCGAAGCAGGATCCGCAGTTCTTCCTGAGCCAGTTGTGGTTCATGGAATATGGCGCTCTTCAGGCACGGATCGAGGCCAACGGCTCCAGAGGCAAAGCAGCACTTTCCGTTCCGATCGCGTCTTTCCCAAGACAAGCAAAGCCGATGGCCCCGTGGATGCGCGTATTGGGTTTCTTCGTCCTCGTCGGTCTGACGTTGGGCGTGGTACCGGTCACCGGCGCGATCGCCCGTGAAGGAACCGTTCCTGCGGGCCAGGCTCCGCAGTCCTCCCACAGGCGAAACGCACGGATCGTCATGGCGTTGACGCTGATCGCAAGCGCCTGGGCCGTCTATGGGGGCCGGTCGGTGTGGAATGAGGAGGACGCCGTGTACGCGCGCAATGTCGATCTCCTCAAGCCGCCCCGAGTCGAAGCAACACTCCAGGGCGGAAACCGCCTGGCGCTCCGGCTCGCTTCGCCGCTCATGCTCCCCCTGGCCGGGAAAGGGCGGGAGGCCGTTGCCGTCAAACTGGAAGAGGCCATTCCGGACCACGGCCATCTCGTGCATCTGTTTCTCGTCGGTATGCCGGGGATAGACAGGGTGTGGCATCTCCATGCCGACCGCATCGAGGGCGGCGGCGCATTTGCGAAAACACTTCCGGCGATGCCAGCGGGCGACTATCGGATCTTCGCCGACATCGTCGACAAGAACGGCTTTCCCTGGACGCTTGTAGGAAACGTGAAGCTTCCCCCGGTCGCCGGTCCGCCTCTCTCCGGTGATGACTCGCGGTGGGAGGGCACCCGGCTGGCAGCCCCGATTTCCGAGGCCAGGGTCGCACAGCTTCCCGATGGCGGCCGCGTCGTGTGGGAACGGGCCGACGGCCCTCTGAAACCGAACGTGCCGACCAGCTTCAGGTTCCGGGTGGAGGAGCGGGACGGTTCGCCGGCCCGCGACCTCGAGCCTTATATGGGCATGGCGGCGCACATGGTGGTGATTCGCTCCGATCTGAACGTCTTTGCACACGTTCATTCCAACGGTTCCGTGCCGATGGCATCCCTCGATCTGGCCCAGGCCGGGCTTTTCGCTCAATCCTCGGCCGACTCCTCGGACATGTCGCCGGCGATGGCCCACGACCACGGGTCGCTGCCTGCGGAGTTCAGTGTCCCTTACGGAGTCCCAGGCGCGGGCGACTATCGCATCTTCGTCCAGATCAAGCGGTCCGGCCAGGTGCAGACTGCCGCGTTCGACGCGCGCGCCCAATAGCTCTGATCTTTTCCTGCGCGTATCCCGCGTGCAATGAATTCATAACCCAACAAAAAAGGATGAAAGGCCACACCATGACTCAGAAGAGAAGTGTGCTTCGCAAGATCGGGAAGTTTCTGGCGTACGCAGTCGCGCTCGTCGTCGTCGTTCTCACCAGCGCGCATTTTGCCTGGAAGTATTCCGGTTCGAACCAGTGGGAGTTGTGGCGAGACACAAACCTGACGCCCGCCTACAACATGAAAGGACGGCGCCTGCTACCCGCGCAGGTTTACACGAAGAAGGTGCCGGGCGAGACGCGGCTGCAATTCAAGGTCGTTGCGCAAATCCGGGGCAACCTGGATGCCATCGCTGCAGGAATGTCCGATATGACCACGGAAGGTTGCCACAACTTTCTCCCTACCTGTACCGCCGGCAAGATCTACAAGAATTTCGATGAGAAGGATCGGACTTACATCCAGGATTATAGGATCGTCCTCCCTAAGTGGTTGCCGAAAGAGATGGCGGTGGTGAACAGGATCCACATGTGGAAGGATCCCCAAACCAAAGCACTCCTGATCACGGTCAAAGGCGTCCCGGAGCTGCTTCCTAAGGATGGCTGCTGCATCCTCATGACCCATTTGAACAATCAGTGGAAATTCACCCCTCTCGAAAATGGCATGCTCGAGTTCGAATTCACCGAGGATGATGATCCAGGCATTCCTTATTACATATATAACCCCGCCTTTCGGCGTAACAAAGTCGGGGTACCGGATACCTCGCAGCGGGTGTTCAACATGGAAAAATACCAGCACAGGAAATTCGAATTCCTGAGAGACCCCGTAGAGAAAAAGGTGAGTGACTTTGCCGGCCAAGGTGGCGCCTCTCCGAGCGTGCCGTCAATTCACAAACCCAATGTCAAAGGATGAAAGGACATACGATGACTCAGAGTAGAAGTATGCTTCGCGAGAACGCCGGGGACAATCAACTACTCACCCAGTTGTTCGGCTTCGTGGCTTCCGGCTATGAACCCGACGGGAAGACGAGCGGCACCTGCCAGGTCCTTCTGAACGGTCCCACCCCACTGGCGTTTCACCTCCTGGTTGGAGAGACATTGACCTTCGGTCTTGGGCTCTGCGATCGTCCGTCCGTAACGTTGAAGCTTCCCGCGTCCATTCTCGAACGAGTCCTGGGCGACTCGGAGAAATTCGATCCGCGCGACCGTGACATCATGTCCGCCGTCGAGATCTCCGGCGACGAGAATCTCGCCGCCCTGGTCTCCAATCTTCTGAAGTCTCCTCCACGGCAGTCCGTCGAGCGTCTCGCCGAAGCCGAGGCCACGGCGAGAGCCTCAAAGCCGGTCACGTCGGTCGAGCGCGTCACGAACCCGACGGGGAACGACGTACTCGAGGCCATTCGCGAGGGCAGACCGATCGTTGCCACAGGGGCCATCGAACAGTGGGAAGCGAGAAGCTGGTCGCTGGCCGACTGGACCGAGAAGTTGCGGGGGGTCCCCCTGAGAGTCAGGTCAACGACGGAGTTCGATACCATTCTGGACTATGTGAAAGCGATTCGAGGCGAGAGCTCCGCGAACTATTCGGTCGGGGTGTCCCTTCCGCAGGAATGCGGGCATTACTTTGTGCCCCCTTTCTTCAACAGCGAGGCCTTTAATACGCCGCAGCTTTGGATGGGAGCTGCAGCAGGACAGGAGCCCGTCACAGCGCTTCATCGGGATTGCCTGACAGGCGTTCTCTGCCATCTGTACGGTCGAAAGAAGTTTCTCCTCTATTCTCCGGACCAGGCCGAGCTCGTTTATCCATTCAAGCGTTTCAATGCCCATCAACCGTGTCGCGTAGCCCCTTCGGCGCCGGACCTCGAACGATATCCACTCTTTGCGAAGGCCCGCCCCATAGAAACGGTACTCGAGCCTGGCGATGTCCTCATCAATCCCGTGGGGTGGTTTCACGAGGTGTACGCCCTGGGCCCGGTGATCTCGGTAAGTTTCTTTCTCAAAGGTTCAAAGGACGCGGCATCGAATTGACCATAGAGGTCTCGTGGGCTTAAGGGAGTGACTATGAATCTCGCGCTCGACTTGAAATATGCATCGCGCTTGATGAGGAAATCGTGGGGCTATTCGCTGTTGTGTGCCGGTGTCGTTGCCCTCAGCGTGGGGCTGTCGATCTGGGCGTGGGTGCTGTCCCAGGACCTATTGCGGGCATCCCTTGGGTTGCCCGATACCGGGGATTGGTACAGCGTGCAGATCGCCGCCGACGCCACGGCCCTGCCGGCGCCGTCCACCGTGGATGCGTATACCTATCAGAAACTGCTCGAGAACAATCGCTCGGCCGACCCTATCGGCGCCTACGCGAACAAGCGTGTCGTTCTCAGCGAAGGTCAGGCCAGCACGGACCTGCGCGGCGCGGTCATCAGCCCGCGCATGCTGGCGAAGGTAGTGCCTCTCCGCGGCCGTACGTTCCAGGATTCGGATGCTCAGCCCGGCGCCCAGGCCATGGCCATCATCAGCTTCCATACGTGGCAGACCTACTTCGCTGCTGATCCGGCCATCGTCGGCAAGATGGCCCGCATGGACGCGGAGCCCGTGCAGATCATCGGCGTGATGCCGAAGGATTTCTACGCCTTTGCGGATTTCGAGCTGTGGCTGCCGCTGCGGATGACGCCTCTGGCGCGGCCGGGGGACTCGACACTGATCCTGTCCCCGTTCGTCGTGCCCAAGACGGATGGGAACCTCCATGCCGTTCAGAACGAGATGCAGAGCGTCGTCGACCGCGTCAACAAGGACTACCCCGACCGGTTCAACCCCGGGCGGCACGTCCAGTTGATTCCCGGGCGGCGGATGTTCACCTCGAGCGTGCTGCCGCTTCTGGTGACGATGGGGGTCATCACCGCGGCGATCCTGCTGCTGGGGGCCGTCAACATCAGCTTTGTGTTTCTGGCCCGTCTCCTGGAGCGCAGCCGCGAGTTGGCGCTGCGCACGGCGGTCGGCTCCTCGCGCACGCGTCTCCTGGGACAGTGCCTGCTGGAGACTTGCCTGATCGTGCTGCTGGGGCTCGCGGTCGGTTATGCACTGGCGGCCCTGGCGGTCTGGGACGTCCAAACGGACCGCGACGCATGGGCGCAGATACTCGGACGCGGACGCTTCCCGATGGTGACGGCTCTTCAACCCGGCCACTTCATCGCAGCCATCTTTTTCGCCGTGGTCGTCTGGCTGGTCAGTACGCTGGTTCCTGCATGGCGTATCTCCAGACAGGACGCGGCCGTGGCGCTGGCGGGCAGCGGCAAGGGGTCGACGGCCGGAGGCGGCGGCCGGAGCAGGAGCGCCAGTGTGCTCGTCGGTTTGCAGGTGGCGGTTTCGAGCGTCGTGCTCGTGCTCTGCGGCGCGATCATCCTGGCGGTCAACGAAGAGGTCAACAAGCCCACCGGCCTCGACTCCGCGCGGGTCGTGCTCACCACGACGCCGACGGTTTTCAGCGAGCGTTTCTCCGAACCGTCGCAGCGCCTGAGGTATTGGGAGGACCTGACGGCGGCGATCGAGAGCAGGATTCCAGGCGCCGGCGTGGCCTTTGCCTCCGCCGCGCCCATCAAGCCGGTCAAGGTGCCGGCGGAGATCGAAACGCAGCAAGGCGTTGACAAGCAGGGCGCCTTCCAGTTGCCGGCCGCGGTCGTGTCCGAAAACTATTTCGAGCTGCTGGGGTTGAAGCTGCGCTCGGGACGCCTTTTCGATCGTACCGACGACGCGGAGTCGCTCGCCGTTGCCGTGGTCGATGAGAAACTGGCCGCGCGCTATTGGCCCGGCCAGGACGTGCTGGGCAAGCGCGTCCGATTGAACCCTTCGGACAAAGGCCCCTGGCTCACCATCGTCGGTGTGGTCTCTGCCGTCGGTACCACGCCGTATGCCAGAGACAGGATCGGGGTGGTGTACCAACCCCTGCGCCAGGCGGCGCCATCGTCATTCCACCTGCTGGCCAGGTTGCCGAACTCGGCCGACAGCCGCAGCGCGCTGCGGGCCGCGGCCTTCGCGGTCGATCGCGATCTGCCATTGGACAACCTGCATACGTTCGACGCCTATCTGTTCGCGTCGGAGCAGAGCACCAAAGGTTTCATCGGGGTCTTTGGCCTGATCGCGCTCATCACCGCACTGATTGCCGCATCCGGCCTGGTTGGGCTGATCAGCCGTTCGGTGGCGCAGCGCACGCAGGAAGTGGGCATACGCCGTGCGCTCGGCGCGACGCCGCGGGGAGTCATCTCGTTGTTCCTGCGGCAAGGGGCATGGTACCTGACTCCGGCGTTTGCGGGCGTCGGCCTGGCCATCGTGATGCTCCCGCCGGTCAGTGGCGTGTTTACCAATGTCCTCCATTTCTCCGTCCCCGTCGCCGTGGGCGTGGTTGTTTTCATGGCCGTCATCATTTTCACGGCTTCGTATCTACCCAGTCGCCGGGCCGTCGCGTTGGAACCGGGCGATGCGCTGCGTGTCGAGTAGCTTCTGTCGAAAGGACGGTTGCATATGAGCGCTGTGATGAAGAACTACATCGGGCTGGCGGTTACCGGGCATGATCCCGCCATTGCCATCATCGACAAGCATGGCCAGTTGGTCTTCGCCGAGGCGGCGGAGCGGCGGCTGCAGTTGAAGCGGGCGTGGGGATGTCCGCCCGATCACCTCAACTACGTCCAGGACCTGGTGGAGCAGTATTGCGATCCGAGCCTCGACACCGTGGTCGGGTTGACGTGGGGGAAGGGCGTGGCCTTCGACCTGTCGGTGGTTCTGAAACTCATCAACTACAAGCTCCGCTCCGCGCACCCGAGCGGGCGGGAGTGGCTCACCCAGATGAAGTTCGCCCTGCTCGCCCACAAGGCGGTGATGGACTGCGCCACCAGCGGGTTGCAGCAAGCCTTCGGCAAGACGCCGATGAAGATTCAGCGAGCGCACTTCAGCCACCACCGCACGCATGCGGTGGCGGCGGCCGTTGCCAGCCCGTACAAGGAAGGCGTCTGCCTGGTCATGGACGGCGGAGGTCAGGCGAGCTCCATCGCGGCCTTCGATTACCGCGACGGGAAGCTGACGCAGATCCCCGGTGTCAAAGCCTTTCCGGCCAGCCTCGGCGTCTTCTATTCCTTGATCTGCGACATGTGCGGCTTCGATTCGCTGAAGGGCGAGGAGTGGAAGGTCATGGGGCTGGCCGCGTACGGGAAATTCGACCAGAAGCTCTACGACCTCATTCGTCCTCTCATCACCGTGAAGGGCTTGAGGCTGAAGGCCAGCCGCGACACGCTGAAGATCTACCGCAAGTTGCACGACATGCGCCGCATGGATGGCGTTCCGGCGCTGGAGTACGCGGACGTTGCCGCCACCGCGCAAATCGTCTTCACCGACATCGTCCATCAAATGGCCAAGAACCTTTATGACCTGCACATCTCGGAGAACCTGATCTTCTCCGGCGGCTGCGCGCTCAATTCGTCGGCCAACGGCACGATCGTCGAGAACACCCCGTTCAAGGACGTGTTCGTCGGCTCCGCGCCCGCCGACGACGGCAACGCCATCGGCGCGGCCTACGGCGCGTACTGGGTCGATCACCCAACCTTCAAGCGCGGCGACGGCGTGCTCACGCCCTACCTCGGCAGCAGCATCAAAGCCTCGTCGCTGGCCAAGCTCAGGAAGTATGGCGGGTTCCGCTCACAGGAGCTCGACGACGTGACGTTGGTGCGGACCGTGGCCCAGGCGCTGGCCGACGGAAAGCTCGTGGGCTGGGCGCAGGGGAGGGCGGAGTTCGGCCCGCGCGCGCTGGGCAATCGCTCCATCCTGGCCGACCCGCGCAGCAAGGACGTGAAAGAGCGGCTCAACGCCGAGGTCAAGTTCCGGGAGGAGTTCAGGCCGTTCGCGCCGTCCGTCCTGCACGAGTTCGGCGACGAGTATTTCGTCAACTATCAATTCAGCCCCTACATGGAGCGCACGCTGCGCTTCAAAGAGGCGGTCAAGGCGAAAGTTCCGGGCGTGGTGCACGTCGACGGCACGGGACGCCTGCAGAGCGTCACGCGCAAGACCAATCCGTTGTATTACAGCCTGATCAAGGCCTTCCACGACATCACCGGCATTCCCATCCTTCTCAATACGAGCTTCAACGTCATGGGCAAGCCGATCATCCACGGCGTGGAAGACGCTGTCGGCGTGTTCCAGTGCAGCGGTCTGGACGTGCTGGTCATCGATAACACCGTCTTCTTCAAGGAAACCAGCTACCAGCCGGCGCGCAGCATGGTCGGCGAAGAGGCGATGGCCGTTTAGCTCGAGAGCCGGCATCTTCGTGGGAGCTGACCAATGACCGCGCAAAATGCGGAAATGTTCCATCGCTTGTACGGGATCCGAAAGCCGAGGACCTGTTACTACCGGCGGGACTTCGTCGATTACATGTTGATGATCCTGGCCACCGCGCTGGTGGCCGGCTTCTCCTTCGGGTTTCGTCACTGGATGGCGCTCGCCTCGTATGGACTGTGCGCCTTCATGGTGCCGGCGTTCATCGCCAGGCACGGCGTCGAGCTGAGAATCCCTCTGATCCTGAGAAGGCCGCAGGACCTTCTCTATATGATCGTTTACAAGCTGCTGAACCTGAAGCCGCAGTGGTTCATCGCCGCCGGTCTGCTCCTGCTGGAAAACGTTCTGATCGCGGCGACGCCGAAACTTCCCCACCACGTCGATTGGATGCGCTCCTGGGCGCTCTGGCTGTTCTACGCGCATTTCGCCGGCATCACTCTGTACAGAACCCGGATCCTGATCGACCACCTGGCCAAGAAGGAGATGGTCCGCGACATCCTGATGCAGACGCCGTGGAAGCGGACCATCAACCGCCGGACGAACATCACTCTGGAGATCGTGCACGCCTATGTCACCGGGCTATTGACGCACATCCTCTTCCTGGCCGGTTGGTACGTCGTGCTCACGCACGTTCGTTACTCGCTGCTGTTCGTTCCGGCCGTATGCGCCATCGACGTCGTGATCGAACTGAAGTGGTACGGAACGCTCAACCGGTGGTTCTATCGGGAACACTGGGTGGGGCACAACTCGGAAGTCGAATTCCTGTACCTCCACGGAAATCACCACGATGCCATCCCTTCGGGAATGATCGCCGTCTCTGAGCACGGGATGCTGGAAGGATTTTGCCGGAGCCTCATCGGTCCGCCCGTCTCCTATTACCATCCACTCGCGGCCGCCTTCTTCATCTCGCACCTGATCTGGTACGACATGCTCACCCACCAGTACATCCCCGGCGTCTATCCGAGATTGTCGACGGCGGTCGTGAAGTCGACGCAGCACTCGACGCATCATTTCGGGCAGCTTGCGCCCTATGGCCTCGCGAGCAAAAGTGCCGTGGCCGAGGGCAAGGCGACGAACTGGCGGGCGCGGCTCATGCCGAGAGAAATGGCCAATGCCATCGAGTTGGATGAAGAGCTGACCGGTTTTCAGTGGGACAATCCGACGTTCCGGAACACCGTGAGCCTCTGGGACCGGTACGGCGAGCGGAAGGCTACTCCTGATGCCGAGACCGCGGTCGCCGCGCCCGTACAGAGCACTCCGTCATGAGCCCGGCCGATCCGGCGGTTTACCACAAGCTGTATGGAATCAGAAAGCCGCGCGCGACGTACTACGCGAAAGACTTTCTCGATTACGTACTGATGCTGGCGCTGACCGGGCTCGTGACCGGCGCCTTGTATGGCTTCGGCCACCCCATGTCGCTCCTCGCCGATGGGCTGTGCGCGATGGCTCTGGTCATGTTCGCCGTCAGGCACGGCGTCGAACTGCGCGTGCCGCTGATCCTGCGCAGGCCGCAGGACGTTCTCTACACGTTCGCGTACAAGCTGCAGAACATGAGGACGTTGTATTTCGTGAGCATCGGCGTGCTTTTGCTGGAGAACCTGGCCATCGCCGCCACGCCGGGTCTTCCACATCACGTGGCGTGGATGCGCACGCTGGCCCTCGCCCTGTTCTACCTCCACTTCATCGGCTTCTCCCTCTACAGAACGATCATCCTGGCGGACCATTTGAGGAAGAAGGAGCTGGTCCGCGAGGTATTGATGCAGACTCCTTGGAAACGGGTGATCACCGAGAGGACGAAGATCGCCGTGGAGATCGTCCATGCCTATGGCACAGGACTGTTGACGCACATCGTCCTGATCGGGCCATGGTATTTCCTCATGACGCACGTCCGCTTTTCTCTGGTCTTCCTGCTCCCGGTCGCCGTGATCAACATCAAGCTCTACGATCGCTGGATGGGGTCGACTTATAACTCGTGGTTCTACCGCGATCATTGGGTCGGACACAATGCGGAGCTGGAATTCGTCTATCTCCACGGAACCCATCACGACGCCATCCCGTCGGCGATGATTGCCGTGTCCGGAAACGGCTTTCTGGAGGGAATCCTGCGCCACTCCCTCGGCGTTCCCGCTCCCTTTTTCAATCCGATCGGTGCGTCGCTCGTGTATGCGTTCGAAGTCAAGAGCGACATGGACCTTCACCAGTACATCCCCGGCGTATTCCCTCAATTCCAGAGACTGGCCCTGGAGGCCAGCCAGCATTCGACGCATCATTATGGGCGGCTCGAGCCGTATGGTGTCGGGGTGAACGGCGATGCCCCAGGCATGTCCGAAGGCGTCAGGAAGCGGATCCGCGGCGTGGCTTCAGGGATCAGGAACTCCATACGCCTCGACGAAGAACTGACGGGGTTCGAGTGGGACAACGCCATTTACCGGCAGACGCTGAGCCTCTACGCGAAATATCAACCCGACGAGGCATCGGCCGCTGCTCCGGCCGTGGACGCGTCCGCGCAGAGCGTGTCCTGACCGGAATCAGAGGAACTCGGCGACCTTCGCGGCCACGATCGGGTCGGCCAGATAGCCGGCGATGCCGTGGCGATTATCGGTGAAGTTGAGGACGTCGCTCTTGTTCTCGATCGGCGGCGTCACGTTGAAGCCGCGGGCGTCGAGGGCGATGAGCGCCACGACGTCGCGGTTGTCGTAGGCGTTGAACCAGTTTCGGACACAGCCCGGCGAGCGAAGCGGCGTGTCCAGATGTTTCTGAATGGCGCGGACGCCGAGGGGGCAGCCGACGGTGATGAACCTGGGGACGGAGGCGGCGGGGGCGCGCTTCAGCAGGACGTTGTAGGCCACGACCGATCCCAGCGAGTGCGCGGCTACGACGCACGGCCCCTCGCCGATCGCTTCCGCGACGATGCCGTCGATCCTGGTGCGCACCCCGGGAAAGGTGAGATAGACGTACACGTCGCGCGTGAACGTGTCGATGGCCGAGCTGTTGACGCCCGGAACGCGGTCGACCGCGCGCAGGATGGCGTGCACCCACTCCCAGTTCGCCGGACCGCGCTGCAGCGGCTGCCCGGCATATTCGCGCTCGATGTCGCCCCGCGTGACGCCGATCGCCGCCGCCAGGTCTTCCAGGATCTCGCCTCGCAGATTGCTGTCGACGTCCGTATCGGTGCCTTTGGCGTTGGCGTCGATGGCCAGCGGCGTGTTGACCTGCTGGACCAGCCGTTCGAGCTCGTCGCCATAGAACGGGAGCTCGACGACCGTGGCCGGCGGGAGCGTCTTCTCGGCGCGGAGAAGACCGTAGCCGAACGCATCGAGCCACTCCTTCTTCAAGGCGGCGGGATCCTTTCCCGCCTGACTGCGTCCATGGACCATCACCAGCTTCATCTGCCGTCTCCTGACTGGATGTAGTTCCGCGCGACGAGCACCCCCTCGTCCGTCACGGTTGTCCAGAGCGAGGGGATGAGACAGGGCCGGAGCTGTTCGTGAATCGGGCGGGCCATCGCATCGCCCGGAGAAAGCAGCGACCAACCCTGCGACAGCAGGGGAGCGAACGGCGCATAGCGCGCCTGCTCTGCGTGTGCTTCGTTGCCGCGATAGCGCGCCGCCAGCATGGCCACGTCGAACGGAACCGGGATTTCGGGGTCGCCCCGCATGTACCCGAAGACGCTGTAGACGTCTTCATAGCGCCCGACCTGGGCGTAGGCATATGCGGCGTAGAGGCCCAGGACCGGGTCGAGCGCCTTGTCCATCCGGATGCGGTCGGCAAATCCCGCCGCCGTCTCCTGCGGGACTTCAAAGCGGCCATGGCGCGCCGCGACCGCGGTGAAGGCCAGCATCTTCTCGATGCGCGGCGCACGGCTCTGGTAAATCCCATGACGCGGGGTTCCCTCCGCAGGAACGAAGTGGACGCTGATCACCCGGCCGTCTTCGTCGACGAGGACCGTGCCGATGAAGCCGTCGATGACCGGCAGGATCGCTCCGCGGATGCCGTGCGGTGATTCATACGCGATGATCGCCGACGGTCGCACCGCGGGACTGCCGGGATGCAGCCGGACGTGCCAGGCGTCATTCTCGAGAAACGGGGGATCGGCGGTCCACCCGTACACATCCGCCCCGATCGGTCGGGCACCGTGCATGGTGAAGCCGGTCCGCGTCTCGAAATGCGTCCGTCCCTGGGCCTCCTCGATCCGCTGCACTTCAGCGGTCAATCCGATCTGCGCGGCGAGGCTGACGTCGCGCGCCGGCGGCGTTGCGCCCGATTCCTCATGAGCCCCGCGGAGTGCCGTCAGGGCATTGGCGAACGTGGCCGGGGAATCCTCGCGTATCCGGCGCACCATGCGCGGGCGTTGCACGGCCCCGGCGTCGACCTTGGCGAAGTACTTCGGGAGGGCGCTCTCGACGTGCAGCTCCGGGATCTGCCGGATGCGGACGTCGAGCTCGGCGGCTCCTGCCGGCACGATCGACTCCATGTGCGGCTTCAGCTTTCGGGAAGTCACGACGGTCGTACCGCCGTCCAGATCGTCCGTGAGATCTTCCTGGGGCCTCTTCACGGCCGTGAGCAGGAAGTCGGTGAAGATGCCGCGATAGCCTTGCGGGGTCTGCTGTTCCGGCACTTCCCATGCGGGATCTCCCGGAAGAGTGGCATAGAAGATGTCGATTTCCGACCGCTGCGGAATGAAGCCCTGGTTGGGAAAGATCGTTCCTCCGCTGACGCCGCTCAGCGGCGGCCCCTTGACGGTGGAGCGGCATGCGTCCGAGACGAACACGACGTGGGGGATGCCCGAGTTGCGCGCATCCTCGATCGAGCGGGAGAGGTTCACCGCTTCATTCGGGTTTTCAGGAGCCCGGGAGAGGAGCCAGTACTCCGCCAGCGCCGCCTTCAGGATTCCGTGTCCCGAGAAATAGATGATCAACTGTTCGTAGGTGTGGGTGTCGACGCAGGCCTTGACGGCGTCGAAGATGTCATTGACGGAGATCTTGGCCTCGTCGGTGAACGTGGTGACGTCGCAGTCCTGCGTCTTTGCCCACTCCGCGAACTGCAGCGCACCCTTGGCCGCGGCCTGGAGTGCGGGCATCGTGCCGGCATGATTGACCCCGATACAGATCGCCGCGCGCTTCGCCATCATGACCCTCCCGATCCGAAACCTTCGGCCATGAACGCGTAGAGTGACGCACGCTTTTCGTATTCGTCGCGGGGCCGGAAGCCGGCGTGCGGATAACCCTTTCGGTACGCCTTCTCGAATCCGGGCCGGGCCAGTTCGGTCATCTGGTGCAGCGCCCAGTCGATGGCGTCCGCCATGCGCATGGCACCCTCGCACACGTTCGGGTCGGCGGCGCGCCGCAGGACCGCGGATAGTGCAGCGCGGCGTTCCGCCGCAGCCGGATGCGACGCCGACGGCTTAGGCTCCGGCGATCCGGTGAGAAATGTTGCGGCGGCGCGGTCGACGACGTCGAGTCCGGAGAGGAACACGCTCGCTCCAGAGTACGCCCAAAGCTCGCCGTTCCATGCAGCCGTGCAGAGGTCGAGACCGAGCGCGTCGGCCTCCAGCTCCTGTTCGTGCCCGCTCTTGCCGGAACCGTGTACGCCGGTGTGGCCGAGAATCACGTGTCCGTATTCGTGGGCCAGGACGAAGGTGTCGATGCTGTCGATGAGCTGATTGGCAACCGGCGCGTTCTGCGGCGGCAGGGGAACGATGTCGATGTAGACGCTCGTGCCGAGGACGGCCTGCGAGAAGAGGAAGTCGTAGAACTGCAGCAGGATCTGGGAATGCCGGCCGATGTGATCGATGATGGGCGGCGGCGTCGCGTGAAAGAGGAGGGACGAGCCGCTGCCGGAGAGCTTCGCGTCGATGGCCTGTGCCGCCAGCTTTCCGAGCGAGCCCGAGAAGCTGAAGATGCCGCTCTCGAAGACGATGATGTGTCCCTCTCCGGGCGGGCCTGGGATGGCCTGGGCATTGATGTCGTACGTGGGAAGCGTCCCGACGGCCGGCCGCCTCGGGATGCGCAGTCCACGTTTCCCGGCCGCCTCTTCGACGCGGACCACCAGCTCCGACAGACGCTTCCGGCGGTCCGGCCGCTCGTATCGCGGCCAGATGTCGCCGTCCTCCACCTGAAAGGAGCCTTCGATCTGGCCTGCCCGCTGCTCCACGGCCGCCTGGAACGAAGGCTCTCCGACGACGCCGGACGTGGCCTGCGTCATCGCCTCGACGGAAGCGAAGTCGTGCGATGCCAGGTACTCGGCCAGAAGTTGACGCTCCGCGATCTCGCGCAGCACGCGAGAATCATCGCCGGGCTTGCGCTCGTCTCCCGAGCGGTACGCCTCCTGGGACTGCAGGTGCTCCAGCTGCTCGACAGCGGCCTTGCTTCGTCGAAGTGGCGTCATGGAGGTAGTCATGCATTATGGCTCAGTGAATCTGGCCGGCCGATCAGGCCTCGGGGCCGGGTAGTGTCTTCAGTTTGAATCTTGGGATCGGGAAACGGACCTCTGGTTAATGGTCACACCGGCAATGCGGCGCGCAGGTAGTGTTCAACCTCACCTCCGCGCGGCGTCGGCTCAAGGTATTCTGAAGAACGTGGGAGGGAGGTTTGCAGCATGGCAAAACTCGTCTACGGATTGAGCCAGTCCCTCGATGGCTACGTCGACCACATGAAGCTTGGGCCGCCTGGACCGGCGGCCTTCCGTCACTTCATCGAGCTGGTGCGTGGTCTGGCGGGCTTCATCCACGGCCGCCACATGTACGAGATCATGCGTTACTGGGACGAAGATCTTCCGGATTGGGACGCGGAGGATCGCGAATTCGCGGTGGCGTGGCGGAGCCAGCCGAAGTGGGTCGTGTCGCGTTCCCTCGAGTCCGTTGGCCCCAACGCCACGCTTGTCGCGGATGACTTCGAGACGGTGATACGCGGCCTGAAGGCTGAGCTGGCTGGTGAGATTCAAGTTGGCGGATCAATCCTGGCGCAAAGCCTGACCGAGGCCGGTCTCATCGATGAGTACCGACTCTACCTCCGCCCCGTCGTGCTTGGTGGTGGCAAGCCATTCTTCGCCGGCCCGCGGCCGCCGCTCCACCTGGTGGCCAGCGATCTAATCGCCGATGACTTGATCCGGTTGACGTACGTTCCTGCTTGATCGCTGGGGCGGGCCCGACGGACTGCGCTCAGAAATTCAAACGGAGACACTACGCGGGGCCGTACCCGCGGCTCTCTGACCAGGGGCGCCCGCAACGAACATGACTGCCTAAGAGGCAGAAGCTGCGTCAATTGGCGATCCTCTCTCTCTGCCGGGAGTCTTGCAGGGAGAAGGGGCGGGCCGTGCGCGCCGTTTCCTGGCCGCGGTGAGGATCGCTGGGGCGAGCGGCGCGCGTCGGCCGGTGTGCGGCGGAATCCTCCCGGAATGCGCTGTACGCCGCCAGGTCTGCGCTGCACACCTTGAGGTCTGCGCCGCACACCGCCGGATCTGCGCCGCACACCGCGAGGGTTGCGCTGCACACCGCGAGGTCTGCTGCGCACATCTCCGGATCTGCGCTGCACACCGCGAGGTTTGCGCTGCACACCGCGGGAGTGTCGCGTTACACCGGGTGGCCAGCGCTGTACACCGTGCGGTGTGCACCGTGAATCCGGCCGGTGTGCGCGGTGAACCGCGCGGTGCGCGCGGTAAATCCCGCGGTGCGCGCGGTAAATCCCGAGGTGCGCGCGGTGAATCCGGACGGCGCGCATGGCAAGCCCGACGGCGTACACATCAAGTCACTCGGTGTTCCCGCCGACTCCGGACATCACACACCGCAGACCACACGGTGTCCCCGAGATTCCCGGGCGCGCGCATGGCAGACCGCATGGTGTACCGGCGATTCCGCACGGTGCGCACGAGCGGATCATCGTGATGTGCAGCGACATCCGGTCGATGCGGCGCTCTACCCTCGGGGTTCCTAACCGCGTCAGGTCAGGGCTGCGCAACGAATCGCGGACGCCTATGCGTTTGCCAGAACGTATCGGAATGGATCAGGAGCACCCTCGATGCAGCAACGAACTGAGCCGGTCAAATTAGTGGTAGCGTTTGACCCGGCACCTGTAACAACCGGAGGCTGGAAAATGGAACAGGGGCGACATGGTTGGTATGCTGCGGCCATGCGGGCCGCTTCTTCGAATTGGTTCGCATGGAGCACTGCCGTGCTGTTGGCAGGCTTCCTCTCCGCGGACTGGGTGCATTCCCTGTGGGAAATTCCGCTCGCGATCGTCGGCACTTGCTGTCTCATCATGGCGTTTTACGCCAGGATGCCGAGTGAGCCGTGTCTAAGCCGCCTTCCCTTCAGCCACTGCCAAATTAGGACACTACCCCCCCCAAAGATGGTTGTGGGTCAGTTTGAAAGTTATTCGCGTTCCATGAGTATCCCGTAAACGAAGCAGACCTGACAAAACTGTACGGAGCCAGACTCCATGAACGAAAGTGAGAGCGAGAGGAAACTTTCGAAGTTCGAGTACATCCAGATTCTGCTGCACGAATACGACACATTGCGCAACGAGATAATCGGACGTACCAGAGATGGCTTCAACTTGATTGCCATCACGGCCGCTCTGTTGTTCGGGGCGTTGTCGCTTTTTTACGGCCCGGCAGGCGCGTGGCCTGCCATCGCGGTAGCGGTCCTCAGCGTCGGCGTCTTTTTCTTTGCAGCCCATGAGACTTTCTTCCGGATCAGCCTCGCGGCCACGCGGATTCGCGAACTGGAAACGCGCGTAAATAGTCTCGCCGGTGAGCGGCTCCTCTCATGGGAGGCCGAGAGTGGCGCGGCCGGTCATGGATGGTTTATACAGGGATGGCGGCACCAAAAGCCGTAACATCAAACTGGCCCACGACCTGATCGAGCGCTTGACAGCCCGATCGAACTCTGCGATACTTCCAAGCCTCGATGGGATAGTTCGCTAACCGATCGAGGCTGGAGCCGGCGCTCGTGAGAGCCCCACGCTCCTGGCGGCCAACGGATGGGCGTCCGCGCTGAAAAATGTGCACGTCACCATCCCTGCGGGAGTTGAGTGGTGCTCCTCCTGCCGCGGGCTCTCGAAGTGTGCGCACACTTCGGGTAACTATCAACCGGAAGAAACGGCGCCCAAAAAACGCCGCCTCTTCCAGCCGGTGGCCGCCTGCACTCGTGCACAAAGTGCTCGTCGTTCCCTCCGGCCTGACAACCAATTGTCTCTCAGGAGGAGACGACATCATGAGCACTCACGAAACCAGGCAGCAAACCACGAATGCGGCGGCCGCCGCGGACATCCCGCAGCCGTCACCGACATTGACACCCGAGGTAGTGGTCGAGCAGTTGCGCACCATGCGCGGGCAGATGGGCGAAGTAACGCCGCTGACGACCGCGCAGCGAAAAGCACTGCGTACCGCCGGACGGACGTCCAACCCGATTCTGCAGGCGTCGATCAACGTCATTGGTGCGTTGGACAACGTCGCGCAGGCGGTCGGTCAGCCGGCCGACGAGGTGCGTCAGTTGTACGACGAGTCCAACCGGTGGACGGCGGTGGAGGATGAGCTCCGGGCGATGCTGAACGGCGTCGCCGGCGCGAACCTCATCCGCCGCCAGCGCATCGCCCTCATCGCGGGCCAGGCGTACAACATCGGTTCGCAGTTGGCGCGTGATCCGGCCAACGCCGTACTCGTGCCGCACGTACAGGAGGTCAAGCGACTGAAGAGCTTCAAGCGCCGCAAGAAGGCGGCGCCGGCTCCCGGTACGCCGCAGTCTCCGGCACCCGGCACCCAGGCATCTCCGGCGCCCGAACAACCGGCGCCGCAGGGGCCTGTAACCCCCGGCAAGCCCCAGGCGTAAATGTGATGGGAGGGAGTGAGACCGGGCGCGTGCAAACGCGCCCGGTCGTTTCCTCCCGGCTATGAAAAGGAGAGCGCTGAAGTCCGGAAACCCCACAACGCGCGAAGGCGCATTCATTGGAGGATGAATATGAGAACGAGAGATCGCGAAAGAATCAACGCCCAGTCGGGAAAACATCTGGAATCGATGCTCCGCCGTTTTGGGGAGCACGCCATGAAGGTGCAGGCGCTGGGAGTGATGGCCCCCCTCATGCCGCCCTGGGAGACCTACGCCGGGATGCGCCGGAAGATCGCACGGTTGCGGGCCGGCAAGGTCCACGGCCTCGACCCGCGAATCCCACAGCTGGCGCTGGCCGATCTGTTGGAACTGTCGATGGAGAGGGACATGATCACGCACGCGGTGATCGCGGACATGAACGAGGGTAGGGATCTCGAGCGGAGGATCAACGAGAGATTGGAGTCCGAGCGCTTCCGGCGCTCCGTGGCAGGCTTTCACGCCCTCAAGAAGTCGCCCGAGGCCGCCGATCCGGAGAGCCCGGCAGCGGAGAAAGTCCGGCGCATCCATCGCCAGCGGAAGAGGGAGCTGGGACGGGGGCGCAAACGGAAAAGCTGATCCGCAGATGACGCAGATGGACGCAGATGGAAGAGCGGTTTCATCTGCGTTTTCTGCGCGGCATCTGCGGATGGACACCCTGGGCATTCTCCCCGGCCTCGCACCGCAAGCCAGGGACGATGTGGCACAGACACTCTTGTCTGTGCTCCGGCCGCAGCCGGACGCCGCTGATGGCGCGCAATCTCCACGGCACAGACAAGAGTGTCTGTGCCACATCGGTCTCCCGAGCTCAACAGCTTGAGGTCGCAACTTCGTTTGCCAGGAGACCACCGTCAGCGGCGTGCTGGAGCGGGAGCTGGACGGAATCGCCAGCGCGCACATCGAGGAGCTGTCGGCGGCATTGCCGGGGTTCGCGGAGGCGATGGCTTGGCCGGTGGGCTGATGAAAAGGCTTATCCGCAGATGACGCAGATGAACGCAGATGGAGAACGGTTTTATCTACGTACATCTGCGTCATCTGCGGATAAGCCTACCCGGCAAGCGCGTGACATTTGCGGTAGCCCGGCGGCGAGACCCTTCGGCTTCGCTCAGGGCAGGCTCCCGCCGGGCCAGCCGGCGAGACGCCAGCGCTCCGGGCGAGATAGAACGCAGATGGAGTACGGTTTTCATCTGCGCCGCATCTGCGTCATCTGCGGATCGTCCCTTTGGATCTTCCAATCACTCAAACCCAGTTCTCCAGCTTCAGTCCCGGCACTCTTTCAAATTCGCGCAGGTTGCTGCTGACCAGCGGCACACCCAGCGCCAGTGCGTGCGCTGCGATCCAGAGGTCGTTATTGCCGATGGGCGTACCGGCCCGTTCCAGCGCGGCTCTCACGAGGCCATAGTGCAGCCCGGCCGCCGCGGAAAGCGGCAGAACGGACACGATTCTGGAGAACTGTTCCAGCAGGGAATGCGCGCGGGGAGGGTCGCTGCTCTTGGCTGCGCCGAAACACAGCTCACCCCAGGTAATGATGGAAATGCCAAGCGATCCCGGCGCCGCGCGCGCAAATCGCCGCGCAACCGTGGTCGGACGATTGCGGGCGATGTAGATGCAGATGTTGGTGTCGAGCAGTTTGGCCGAAGGCATCAAAGGCCCTTTCGCTGTTGCGGAGGCAGATCCTCCCGTCGTTCGCCGAAGACGTCGTCGGACAAGGCAGCCAACGCATCAAACGCGCCGCGAAGGTTGCGGACGGGCCGCCGCAGAATGATCTCGTCACCGCGTCGCTCGATATCG
>DATLWH010000139.1:0-3082 GCA_035576505.1 Thermoanaerobaculia bacterium
GGCGATGCGCAGGACTTCCGCGCGGCGATGCTGTGTCATCAGCCGTCCCGACGGATTCTGAAAGTTGGGGATGGTGTACAGCAGTTTCGGTTTTGTTCTCGCGGCCACGGCGGCCAGCGATTCCGGGATGATGCCGTCGTCGTCCTGGGCGACGCCGACCAGCTCCGCGCTGCGCGCGTAGAACGATGAGGTTCCGCCGATGTACGTCGGCAGTTCGACGAGTACGACGTCGCCCGGATCGAGGAGCGTGTGGGCGATGAGATCGAGGGCCTGCTGGGAGCCGGTCGTCACGAGGACGTCCGCGGCGCTGCAGTCGATGCCGCGGGACCGGCAGACGCCGGCCACGAAGTCGCAGAGCCGCGGCAACCCACGCGTCGGCCCGTACTGCAGCGCCACGGCGCGGTTCTCGCGGATCACACGGCCGGCAATCTCCGCGATCTGTTCGGCGGGAAACGTCTCCGGGCTGGGGACGCCGCCGGCGAAGGAGATGATGCTCGGGTCGTTGATCAGCTTGGCGAAGGCTCGGATTGCCGACGGCCGGAAATTCCGCGCATCGCGCGAGAGGAACCTCTCCATCAACGCTCCTCGGTCATCGAGACAAAGCACGCCAGCAGGCACGAGCCGATTGCCGCCCCGACCGCGCCCTGCACCACGCCAATGACAATCCGGATCGGCGCAAACATCAGCGCGGCCGTCGGGATCCTGTGTTCGGTGAAGCTCATCGGAACACTGAAGCCGGAGGCGAGGGAGCTCAGGGCCATGGAGATGACGAACATGATGAGGGCCACCGCGAGATGCCGCCCCAGGTCGGCGCGAAATTCACGCCAGGCCAGCCGGAGCGACTCGCGCGCGGACAGTGCCCGGGCCACGCAGATCGTGATCGCTTTCGTACACCAGATCGACGTGACGATGCTGACCGGGATGAGGATCAGCACGGCCAGCGCGACGCCGGCGCAACCGATGACGACTCGGCCGACCGTATCGGAGATCAAAAGCATTCCGATGATCGTGATGGTCAGCGGCACGAGCACGAAGACCAGCCCGACCGACCAGGCCAGGTTGTAGAGCCAGAAAATCCGCCACCACGACGCCGCGCCTCCAGCCAGCCAGCGATCGATCGTGAACGCGCGGAAGTCGTCGCGGAGGTAGGCCGGACTCCCCTGCCCGGCCGGTGGCGCAGGCTGTGTGGCCGGAGAAGCCGGCCCGCGTTTCGCCTTCCGCTCGCCGTCGACATAGATCTGCGTCGATCCTCCCTCCACGAAGGAGTGGATGGCGATCAGCACGCCGAGGACCACGAAACCGAGCACGAAAATCCAGGCGAACAGCATGAGATGGCTGATCACCCACTCGATCACGGCACCGCTGGGATCGCTGGAGTTGACGATATCGTCCTTCGACAGACCGGCGGCCACCACGGCCGGGATGATTGCGGCCAGAATCGAGGCGATTACGATGGCGGCAAGTACCACGCTCTCGACAATGCGCAGCACGATGACCGGCCAGTTGGCGACGGTCGAGTCGAACCCGCGACGGAGTACTTCGGTGACCGTGCGTTTCAAAGGATGTTGCGGCTCTGCTTGTTGGCGATCCTGTGATCGGGAACGCCTTTCATGGAGATCAGCTCTGTCATCTCATGAAGCCGGCTGCGCAGCCGGTCGCCGACACGGTCCTGCAGGCGCTGGCCGTCGACGCTGGCGTCGTCGAAGTAATTGGTCGTAAAGATCGTGGCCCGCTCGGTGTTGTAGCGGCTATTGATCACGTAGTAGAGGACGTCCTGAACGAACTGCGTCGGCTTCTGCGACCCGAGCTCGTCGAGCACGAGGAGGTCAGTCTCCAGCAGCGGCCGGAGGATCTCCGACTTGCTGACGGCGGCATCGGCGTCGAAGCTGGCCTGGATCTCCTGAATGAGATCCTGAAAGTTGCAGAAGAGCACCCTCCCCGGCTTGCCGCTGTTGATGATCTCGACGAGCGCGGCGACCGCCAGGTGCGTTTTCCCCGCGCCGCAGCCGCCCATGAGCAGCAGGCCGCGGCCTTCGACGGTCATCGGCCACGAGTCGACGAATTCGCGAACGCGGTTCCGCGCCGATTTCAGGACGGCGTTGTTCTTGTCGTAGAACGTCTCCAGCGTGCAGTGCGGGTAGTAGCGCCGGGGGATGTTCGAGGCGGCGATGCGCTGCCGCCGCCGCAGGTCGCCCTGACATCCGCAGGGCTCGACGCGCAGCGAGTCGCCCGGCATCGGAACCCAACCGGAACCGTTACAGCGTGCGCAGGTGGCGGGTAAGAGGGCGGACATCGGTGCCAGTTTAATTCATGCGCGCTTCACGCGCCTCGTCCGCGCCTCGGGGGCGGCGGAGTGCCTGTGGCTGGCGGTGTTGCGGTCTTCGCAAACGACGCGCGGCGACACCGCGCATATAATGCAACATTCCCCGATGCCCTCTTCTCTCGTGACCTACCTCGAGTCGCGGCCGGATACCGCCACGTTTCTCCTCGGCAGCGAGCTGGAACGAACGGTCGAGGAGATCTTCGCGCGCGCCGACACACTGCTGCCGAAACCGTACAAGATCTTTCCGGCTGATGAGACGCAGGCGCCGACGTTCGGCTTCCCGGTTGCCGACGCTCCCGTGTTGCGCGAACTGGACGTGAAGCTCGACCGCTGGCTGGGCGAAGAAGTGGTTTGGCAGGTCGGCCGGCAGCCGGCTGCCAAGGAGAAAGCGCAGCTGGCTTACAGCGTCTACATGACGCAGCTCATGCGCGTGGCCGAGAACGCGCTGATGTCGAACCTTCTGAGCGACTATCACGCCGTCTTCTGGCTGGCGCATTCGTTCGACCTGTCACGGCAGTTCTCGTCGATTCCCCGCCGCGTGAGCGCGTGCGACACGCAGGCCGGGCGCACCCAGGGCGACGCGTTCAAATACCGGATTTTTGCCAAGTGGGCCGCCGACACGCGCGATGCCATGGTGCAGCTGGCCACCAAAGCGTCGCCCATCCTCGACGGCGAGGAGCAGCGCGCGCTGCAATTCTTCCGGCTGCTCACCGACGATGTACTCATCCTCACCGAGGAGTTCATCGGTCCCGACCTGCG